>DCUM01000157.1:0-220 GCA_002327255.1 bacterium UBA2214
TGTCAGAAAACGTTGGCTCCGGCAAGTTCTGGCGACAGCAGATATCCCAGTCGCAGGCCCGCCATGCTGAAGGCTTGTCAGAAAACGTTGGCTCCGGCAAGGTCTGGCGACAGGCCGACAAGCTTCACCGCTGCTGCCCGGCCAACCGGCACCGGCCGGATCGGGTTTACATCAAGTTCTTCAACTTCCGGCGCAGCTCTTCATAGCCCGGCTTGCCGAG
>DCUM01000157.1:353-20588 GCA_002327255.1 bacterium UBA2214
CGATTGACATCGGCCACATCCCTTCCCGCCAGATAATTCATGCCGTCCGGATCGCCTTCGAGGTGGGGTATCTCGCAGCGCTGTCCGGCTTCGTCGACGACCAGAAAGGTCTCGAAGAGTATGCGCAAGCCGTCCTGAATGTACTGTCCCAGGGAGTGCAGGTCTGTGGTCATGACCACCGAGGCGGGGAAGAGGCCCTTGTGCTGCTTGCCTTCGCTCTCACCGTACAGCTGTTTCCACCATTCCGCCAGGGATGCGAGCCGCGGCTCCCAGATGCCGAGGAGTTCGATCAGCCTGCCGCTCTGGTGGAGCTGGTAGCGGTGTGCCGCATATTGCAGGGCGGTGTTATCCTGCAAACCGTCGTTTTGCGCGCAATATTCAGCCAGATCGTGCGCACCGCGCAGCATCTCTTCAATCCTGATCCCCGCCACCGCGAGCGGCAATAGCCCGACCGCGGTCAATACCGAGAAACGGCCGCCGATGTTGGCGGGCAGATCGAATTGCCAGTTGCTGATCGATTTCGCCATGGCGCGCAGTGCGCCATCCTCGGGGTCGGTTGTCACGAGGATGTGATTCTTGACGTGCGGCGCCGGGTAGCGGCGGCCGAGATGATCCAGGAGCATGCGGAATGCGATGCCCGGTTCGGTGGTGCCCCCGGACTTGGAGATCACATTGACATAGTAGGTCTTGTCATCCAGGTAGCGCAGAAGCTCTGTGGCATAATCGGCGGAGAGGTGATGGCCGAAAAAGAGAATGCGGGTTTGGCGCTGCTTCTCCGGGAAGAGCGGCGTCAGGGTATCCAGAACGGCGCGGGCGCCGAGATAACTGCCGCCGATGCCCACCACCACCAGACAGTCGGCGTGTTGGATTTCTGTGGCGGCATCGCGAATTTTCTGCATTTCCACCGAGTGATCCTGGCGCGGCAGTTCGATCCAGCCGGTGTATTCGCCGCCCGGACAGGTGCCGCTGCGCAATGACGCCAAAGCGCGCGTGATGGCATCCTGGTGTCTTTCCGCGTCAGCCAGCGCGATCCAGGGTTCGAGACGTTGTGCATCCAGTTTGAGCATGGGTTCCGTTCCGGTTAGGAATGAAGTGGCCTGGCCGATCAGCGCCACAGCCGGGTGAGAATGATGCCGAGCAGGAGCCACAGTGGAATCGACACCAGCAGCGCCCAATTGAGGCCGCGCAACAAGGGCAGCGCTTTGATGTGCTCTTTGCGTTCCAGGCCGCGCTCGATGCGCAGTTTGAGCTCGTCCAGGTTGACGGGTTTCACCAGGTAATCGTAGGCGCCGCTCCGCATCGCCGAGATGGCGGAATCGAGCGACGGGTATCCGGTCAAAAAAATCACCATGACATTTTTATCCAACTCCTGGATTTTTTGCAGCAGCTCCATGCCGTCCATCTCCGGCATTTTGACATCCGTGATGACAAAGTCCAGGTTTTGCTGCGTGAAAACATGCAGCCCTTCCAGTCCATTTTTGGCAACGTAGGTCCGGTGTCCCCATTTGTTGAGTACATCGGGCAAGGTCTCGAGAATATCCTGTTCGTCATCCACAATGAGGATTTTCGCCATGGGCAACCTCGCAACGAAGAGTGAGAAGAATTCAGATGGTGCCGGCTGGTTCCGCACAGCCATCTGACTCAGATTTTATAAACCACTTAATCGGGAGATGGCACAAATCCGCCACGACGCATCCCTGGCACAGCGACTTTAGCGTCCGGCAATTTATGAACAGAGCCGGTGGGCTAAACTTGCAAATAACTGATTAAATTTACATTAATAATGTAAATAATCAAGAGAAATTTTGCGGGGGAATGTCAAGTCAGAAGGGGGCAAGATAGAAAAAAAGGGACGATAGTACTCCGGTGCCAGTGTCGTGTTGGTTTGCTCGACTAAGCTGCCTAACCGATGCTGAACAGAGATGCCTGACCAGATGCCTGACTAGGTTGCATGCGAAGATGCCAAACACAGATGCGAATAACGACTACCGTCCCTTTTTTCTTGCATCCGCCTCAGATTGCTGCCTTGCACGGGCCTTCCCCCGGTTATTTCTGCTGACGCATCAACAGAACCCAAGGCAAAGAACCCGCAGAAGGCATGTGTCGGGTGTGAGGGGAAATTCTCTTTAAAACAATTCGTCTTCATCCAGGGCCGCAAAGAGTGTATTTTGCGGGCTGGTGTCAAAATGGGCCAAATCAAGATTGAGCACACGACTTTCATTGATTTGCACCCAGGCGCCCGTTCCTGTCACAGCGTTGTTCGCGATGTTCAGACGGCTCTCCGGGCTGTCCAGTTTGTGCGTCAATGAACGGTTGCTGATCCTCAAATGGGTATTTGAAACGGCTCGATGATAGCGTTTCAACGAACCCAGCAGAAAGGCACTCTGCGTCTCCTCCGGCAGTGTTCCCACGTACGCATGGGCAGCATGGGACCGGCGTAAATCACTACGTCGCTCTTCTTCCACAGTTGTGGCGCCGCAGCGGTTCAGGATATAAAAAAGCGGAGTGGATTCGTTCAGATGCCGCAATTTGTGGCTATCCCAGAAGGGATAGCAGGCGTCAGGTCGGGCTTGTTCGGGTGCCCGGGCAAGACTCGCGTGCAGCGCCTCATCATGCCAGCAGAGTTTCTTTTCGATCAAACGCTGTCGTACTGAAAATTCATACTCGCTCAGCCGCTGTGCTGTGACGCTACGCGCGTCCGCAACCACCAGCTGCACATCGGCACTCCAGTAGAGGTCCAGAGAGACATGGGAAAAACTGCAGCCGAGGTCGAGCAGCCACAGCCTCGCGCTGGATTGAGCCGGGTGGAGGCTCTGGATGGCTGAGAAGAGATCCTCTCCCGCTGCGAAAAAGGACTTTGGCAGTCCACAGTAGAGCCGCTGCAAATCATCGGGATCGAGCACATGATCCTGACGGGTATGATCCGCACTGTTGACATCCCACCATGAGGGGGTGAGCATCTCGACATCATAGCCGTGCAGCTGGGCCAATCCGCCCAACAAAGAAACCACCAACGATGTGCCGCTCTGCCGTGCCGGGCTGTGAAAAGCCCAAACAGTGGGTAAATCCTCGCCGTAACTCTCCTGCAAACCACCACCTCCACCAATGCCTGCTGTGTCCTGCGCATCCCGTACTGCGATATCACAAATTTTGATGATTGCAAAAGTTATACCAAAAATAGCAAAGTTAGAGCAAGTGCAATAATAACAATAATAAAAGGGGCCGGATTCGATGGAGATTTAAAATGAGGAAAGCCTCATGCTGCCGTAATTTGCAGCATCATGAGACTCAGCGAGGTTGGTAACTTACTAAAGTTAATATATTCAATGAAAAAGGCTGCCGTAATTTACGGCAGCAAGATGCGAACTGTTTTATTCCCTGCCGTACTTTTTCAACTTGCGCAGCAGCGTATCGCGATGAATGCCGAGGATTTGCGCCGCTTCGCTCTTGTTGCCGCCGGAGAGATCGAGCACCTTGAGAATATGTTCGCGTTCGATGTCTTCGAGCAGGTTGGATTTGCTGTTATCCGGCGCCGTTTTTTCCGCAACAACAGACTCCTGGTTGATGTGGGGGGGAAGGTCGAAGAGACGAATGGTTTTGCCATCCGACAATGCCACGGCACGGCGAATGGCGTTGGCCAGTTCGCGGACATTACCCGGCCATGTGTAGCTTTGCAGGCACGCCATGGCCTCCTGTTCCACCTGCACGGGCGGGCGGTTGAAGCGGGCAGCGAATTCGCGCGCGAAGTGACTGGCCAACAGCGGGATGTCCTCGGGAATCTCGCGCAGCGGCGGCATCGCAATACTGACCGCATTGAGGCGGTAGTAGAGATCAGCCCGAAAGGCTTTTTCCTGGATGGCCTGGCGCAGATCCCGGTTGGTGGCGGAAATGAGACGGATGTCGACCCGGCGCGATTTGTTGGATCCGAGACGTTGAAATTCATGCTCTTCCAGGACGCGCAGCATTTTGGCCTGCATGGCCGGTTTCATGTCTCCGATTTCATCCAGAAAGAGCGTTCCACCATCGGCCTCTTCGATGCGGCCCGCCTTGCTGTTGCGCGCATCCGTGAAGGCGCCTTTCTCATAACCGAACAGCTCGCTCTCCAGCAGGGTGTCCGGAAACGCCGCACAATTGATGGCGACAAAAGGCTTTACCGCACGATCACTGCTGTGATGGATGGCGGTGGCGGCCAACTCTTTGCCCGTGCCGCTTTCGCCGAGAATGATCACCGGCAAATCCGTGTTGGCGATCTTGCTGATCAATTTGGCGACATTTTGCAGTCGCACCGACTGCCCGAGAATAGTCTTGCCGCTCGGCAGCGGTTCCTTGAGATTCAGCAACGGCGAAGCGCTGCTCTCCTGTTCGATGCGGGTGAGTATCTCCTTGATCAAAGGCAGCAGATCATCCATGATGACCGGTTTGAGGATGTATTGATAGGCTCCCAGTTTGATGGAAGCCACCGCATCATGAATCGAGCCGTGACCGGTCAGGATGATCACAAAGGTTTCCGGACGCAGCCGCTTGACCTGGCGCAGGATATCGATACCGGTGATTCCCGGCATGCGCACGTCGGTGATGACGATGTCGAAATCGTTGTGATTGAAAAGGTCCAATGCTTTGAGGCCACTGTTGGCGGTGATGCAGTCGATTTCTTCGAGTTCAAAGACATCCTTGAGCGCACGCAGGCAGTTCTCTTCATCATCGACCAGTAAAATCCGTGCTTTTTGCTCCATCATGTTAGTGCCTCTCTGTTACGGGTTCCACCATCATAACACGAAAGACTGTTCATATAATTTCGCTCCGGGTCATTTTTCATTATCCCCCCCATCACGGCCTGGCAGCGTGATGAAAAATGTGGTGCCCTTGTCCGGTTGGGAGGTGAAGCGGATGCTTCCCCGGTTGCGTTCGACGGCACTGTGCACCACCGATAATCCGAGTCCAACGCCGTGTCCCTCTTTGCCATAGGTGAAAAACGGATCGAAAATTTTATCTTTAATGGCATCCGGTATGCCCACGCCGGTGTCCGCGAATTCAATGCCCACCTGGCGCCCCTCTTTTTCATACGAACGCACGTAGAGTTTGCCACCATAAGGCATCGCTTCCCTGGCATTGAGGATGAGGTTGAGAAATATCTGTTTGAGATCGTCGGCATTGACATGGGCTTTGGGCGGCGCGCCCAACTCCATACGTACCAGAATGTCATAATTGGCCAGTTCTTTTTTGACCAGACCGATGGTCTGTCCCAGCATGACGTTGATGTCCACTGCCACTCTTTGGCTGGAGGATTTGCGTGAAAAATCCAGCAGATCACTGATGATGCGCTGCGAACGGGCTATCTCCTGTTCGAGGATTTCAAAATGTTCATGCGCTTTGGGATGCGCCTTTTCCAGGAGCCGGCGCAGGTAATAGATGGAGGTGCTGATGATGCTGAGCGGGTTGCGCAATTCGTGGGCGATGCCCGCTGCCAACTGGCCCATGGCGGCCATCTTTTCGGAAAGGATTAATTTCTGCTCCATTTCGGAGAGCCGGGCATTGGTGTGCTCCACCTGATGCGTCAGGCTGCGGGTTTGCGCTTCCATGGCCTGAAGAATCTTATCCCGCGGCGTCGCGTCGCGCAGAATGCAGCCCATGCCCGATATCTGCGTACCACGCGAGAGCGGTACCAGGCGGACATCGACCATCTCCACCTCGTTGTGGGGCGCTTTGAGACGCCAGTTGTTGCCGCTGACATCGAATCCGGCTGCCACACGGCTGTAGAGCTGGTGCAGGTTTTCAGCAAATGCCTCCTCGAACAGAGCGGCCAGGTTAAATTTGCCGCTGGCTCGGGCAATTTCCGGGAACGCGCTGAAGGCCCGATGATTGCCCTGTTCCACTTCTCCGCGCATACTCAGGAAAAGGACGATATCATCCGAGTTTTCCAGCAGCGCCCGGTATTTTTCATTGAAATCAAAAGAGTCTTTGCGCGCCAGCACACCCTGGACACGGGCCAGAAGCTCATCCTGGCTGAAGGGCTTGATCACGTAATCATCCGCGCCGGCGCGCAGACCACTGATGCGATCCTTGACATCGGCACGCGCTGTCACCATGATGATGGGGATATCCTTCAGGGATGGATTCTCTTTGAATGCGCGGCACAAGTCAAAGCCGTCCTCTTCGGCATTGAGCATGATATCCAGCAAAATCAGCTGACAGGCGCGATCCTGCGCGGCCTGCAAGGCTGCACGCGGCGTGTTTTGCCACTCCACGTCGAAACCCTGGTTGCGGAGAAAATAACGCAATACCTGGGCTTGATCCGGGTCATCCTCCACCAGGAGAATGACTGCTTTTTCGTCGCTGGGCAGTTTTTGCATTGATTTCAATCGTAAGGTGAGCTCTTTTCATTTCATAATAGTAGAATTTTGCTACAATTTCAAGTCTTTTGTTCGCAGTCTCACAAAAAAAACCGCTTCCAAAGAAGCGGCTCCTGCAGTTATCGCGATTTTCCAGCGTGCGCACGTGCTCGCCGCTCAGTCATTTTCTTCGACCTCCAATCGATGTGACACTTGTGCGACGCAAACGGCGCCGGTGTGGCGTGCACGCTGCATTTTTTCTCTCGCCCATCAGGCTTTCTTATCGACAAAATCCCTGCACATGGATGTGCAAAAATAATGCCTGCAGACAGATTTTGACTTGCAAATCTGCTGCGCAGAGTGTATAATAAGTAAAGCGCCCCGAGGAGAAACAACAAAGAATTCGATACGTATTATGAATAGAACCTGAGCCATTAACCAGAGATGACCATGCTGCGTCTGGACGAAAACCCCAACTTTTTCCGATTTGCCGTGACGATGTTGATCCTTCTTTTGACCAGCATCGCCGTCGTCAATTTATATTACCAGGCCAGGGCGGTGACCGATGAAAATCTCTTCACCAATTTGCCGGCACGCCTCATGATCACCACGCCCATGCCCGTGCAAGTGCTGGAAAATCAACCTGTGCCGGACACCACTGCGGATCGTGTCAAGATACTGCAACCCGGCACGTTGATCCTGCGCATTAACCAGCGTGAACCCGCATCGCTGCAACATGCCTGGACGCTGCTGCGCGAATCTCCCGGTACCCTGGATACTTTGGTGGCGACACGGGTTGGCATGAAAGGCAAGCACCTCGTTTGTGTCGATAAAACACGCTTCACCGACAGCACCTTGTGTTGGCTGCCGCCCAGCGTCGGAGTCATCGATGTGGCGAAGAACGGCGCCTCCGACCGTGCCGGCATGCTGGTTGGAGATATCATCACACGCATCAACGGGCAGACTTTTAAAAATGCCCAGGACGCGGATCGCATCATGCGCCACTCCTATGAAAAGCGCTCCATCGATTACGACATCGTGCGCAATGGACAAGCGATGACGCTTACCGTGACGCTGGCGCGTTTTGGCATCCCGTTCTCCATTTTGTTCTTTCTGCTCTCAGCCATCGTTTACATCCTTTTCGGCGCTTTTGTGGCGCTGGCCCGTCCGCAAATCAAAGCCGCCCGCCTCCTCGGCGTCGCCTATATCCTGATCGGCTTTTTCATCGCCCTGATGTTGTATCGTATGCAGTTGCCCGTGAGCTGGCTGACGCAGCTGCGCGGCCTTGCCCTCGCCTTTTGTGCCCTGTTCGGCACCGCCGTGATTTTTCACTCGGATTACTATTACCCCATCGAACGCCCCAAACTGCTGGAGGTGGGTTGGCCGCGCTATGTGCTCTACTCCGAGGCCCTTGTCTACTTTATCCTCGGCCTGACACCGATCGGGCGCAACATCTTTGTGATGGGCGTGATCACGTTGATCATCACGCACCTGATCATCAAGGCCATCTTTGGACGCAAAGAGGACAAGGAACACAAACATCTCTTGCGGGTGATCAAATGGTCAGGAATGCTCGCCGTGGCACTCACGCTCGGGTTGACATTCATATCCTTAAACATGAACAGACCCGTTCTGATCGGATTCGCCGGCATTCCCCTGATGCTGCTGCCCCTGGCGCAGCTCTATACCATAGCGCGTTACAAGCTGCTCAATTTGCGGCTGCGGCTGCGGCGCAACATCCAGTATTCCATTGCCTCGGTTCTTTGGCTGCTCTTCATTCTGATCTGCAGCGCGGCCATGCTTTATGCGCTGCTCGCCTGGCCGATTCATGTGCCCAATATCCGGCTCACGGGAAGTGCCATCGAGGTGCTCGACCAACCCCTCCTGGAAAAAAACAGGCTCATGGCCGAAAAGGGTGCGGTTTTGCTGCTCGGCATGGGCTTGATCTGGCTGCTATACCGGCTCTTTCGGCGCGTTCGTCACCTCATTGATGAAAAATATTACCGCGCCCGCCATGATTACCGCCGCAGCACAGCGGTGTTCAATGACGTCATCGGCTTGCATACCGGGATCGAAGACCTGGCGCAGCGACTGGCACGGCACATCGCCGAGCTTGTCCATCTGAAAAGCGCGGCGTTCCTGATTTTCCGCGACGGTGTGCAGGTATCCGCCAGTGCGTGCTGGGGATGTGATCATACGGAGTGGAATGGTCTCCGGCAGGAGGAGGCAGACGAGCTATTAAAACTGTTTCAGGAATACGACACCATGCCCAGTTTTCATGTGGACTATACGCCCAGGGCCGTCAAGGAGAGCATGCGCAAGGGTGATTTCCGCAACATCATCCCGGTGCGTTCGAATCGAACCATTCAGGCCGCGGTGCTGGTCGGAGAAAAACTCTCCGAGACGCCCTTCTCGCAGGAGGACCTCGAATTTTTGGCAGTGCTCGCCAGGCAATCGGCCTTCGCCATCGAGAATCTGTTTCTCTATGAAGAAGTCGCCACGCAGGAACGCTTGCGCCACGAGTTGGAACTGGCGCGGAGAATTCAAATCTCCTCGCTGCCGCGGCAAATGCCCGACATTGCCGGTCTGGAAATCGCGGCTGTCTCCCTGCCTGCCACCGAGGTAGGTGGGGATTATTACGATTACCTCATCGAAGATGAACAGACCATCACCATCGTGGTCGGGGATGTCAGCGGCAAGGGAATATCCGCCGCTCTCTACATGGCCAGGATACAGGGTATCCTGCGTTCTTTGCACACACACAGCGCCAATCCGCGCGATCTCTTTATCTGCACCAACAGGGTATTGAGTGAAAATATCGAAAAAAACTATTTCATCACCGCCATCGGCGCCCGCATTGAAGTGCCATCCCGAAGAATCCTCTTGAGCCGCGCCGGTCATCTGCCGCTCTTTCATTACTCGGCCAGCGAACGTCAGGCGCGCCTCATCACCCCGAAAGGCATGGGACTGGGGCTGAGTTCCAACGGACAATTCGCCGCCGAGTTGGAGTTGTACGAACTGGGCATTGCACCCGGTGACATCTGCATGTTCGTGACCGACGGCATCACCGATGCCATCTGCGATCAAAATGATCCATCGGGAGAATTCCGCCTGCTGCAACTTTTGACATCGTATAGTCAGCATCCCCTCACAGAACTCCGCAATCACATCATGGACATTGCGCACGCCACGCAGGGCGGGCAGTCAACACCAGCCGATGATCAAACACTGGTCGCGGTTCGCCTCAGCGCGCTCTCCTGACCCCTGTTCACCAGGTCCATGCGCATCCTGCCGGGCAACTACGGCACGTCATCCGATTTTTCAAATAAAGGTTGACAATGATTCTATAATAATGTATACTAAGCCACCTGCATTCTCGGAATGACTTATCAGGCGGGAGCGGCAGATGAACGCTCTCCAGGCGACTCTTGTCCAGGCATCTATGTGAGGAGGGATGAATATGGCAATCAGCAGGCATTATGAGAATAACTCGTCAGGCACCGTCAGGGGGCCGCAGCCGATGACGCCTTTCACCGACGAGGAATTGGACTATTTTGAAAAGCTTGTCCTGGCGAAGAAACAGGAAGCCTTGGATGAGATCGAACGGCTGCAAAAGTATCTCGCGCAGGAACGCGAAGAGAGTTCCAACGATACGGCCTACAGCTTTCACATGGCCGATGCGGGTACCGATACCATGCATCTGGAAAATGTATATATTATGATCGAGCGCCAGAAAACCCTGATTGGCTATCTGGATCGCGCTCTCGGCCGTATCAAAAACAAAACCTATGGCATCTGCCGGGTCACGGGATCGCCCATCGACAAGGAACGATTGGAAGCCATCCCGCATACAGAGATCACGGTTGCTGCCAAACTGCAGGAGCAGAGAAGATAACCGCTTTTCATGTGCTCAGAGAAGTGGTTGAAAAGCCTTCGAACCCTGAAAGGCCGCCTTGAAGCGGCCTTTTTTTGTGCTTGCATTTTAACAAACCAGGATGTAATGTATTGCGGCTGTTCGCTATCGTCTCACTTAACCACTGACTGAGGCAGTGGATTGTTGTTTGCGGAGACCTGATATGTATGTGGATTGGATCACCTGGAGCATCTGGCTGATCGGCTTCATCATTCTCGTGGTGTGGATTTATATGCCACTCAAGGAGTTCAAGCGGCTGCTGGCGCTGCGCAAAGAACAGCGCTTGAAGTGAAGAGGGCGACATGACCGGAATCGATTATGTCATCGTCTTTCTCTTCCTGGCGCTCACTTTTTACGTCGGGTCGATCTTTTACCGCTGGGTCGGTTCATCGGACGATTTTTTTGTCGCCGGCCGGCAATTGACGCCGTTCATTCTCGCCGCGGTGCTGACGGCAACCAACGTCAATCTCTACAGTTTCATCGGCCAGGCCGGCGTTGCCTATCAACACGGCATCTCGATTCTGTGGCAGACGTGGACCGGCAATATGGCCCTGGTTTTCTCCGGCCTCTTTGTTCTGCCGATTTTGCGCCGGTTGCGCATCAAGACCATCCCTGAATTCCTCGAACTCCGTTTCAGTCGCGGCGTGCGCACCTTCGTCGCCGTCCTCTGGGTCGTGCGCCTCTCCTTCTGGCTCGGCGTCATATCCTACACGGCCTCCGTTGCCGCGCAACCCATCACCGGATTGCACTCTTTTACCACCTGGATTCTGATTTTTTCACTCATCGCCATGGTCTATTCGGCCATCGGCGGCATGTGGTCGGTCGCTTTCACCGATGTCATGCAGTTCGCCTTCATGCTGGCCGGCGCCCTGATGGTACTGCCCCTGGCGATGTCGGCGTTGGGATGGTGGCCGGGCTTGAGCGCCAAACTGCCGGATGCCGCCTTGCAGTTGGTGCCGCAAAGCGGTCTCTATAACTGGAAATTCATCCTCGCCATCTTTTTGCTCGGCATCGAGTGGGCCTGCGTGGATCAGGGCCTCCTGCAGCGCGCCTTCGCCGCCGATAACACCAAAACCGTGGCCCGGGGCTTGGTACTGGCCGGCATCATCACCACACCCTTCGCGCTGTTGTGGAATATTCCCGGACTCGCTTCACGCGTGCTCAATCCCGGTCTCGCAAATCCCGATATGGCGGTTCCGACGCTGCTGGCCGGTCTGCTGCCGCCGGTGGTTCTCGGCTTTGTGGTCTGTGGACTGATCTCCTCGCACTTGTCGACCATTGCGGCCAATCTCAACGGGGTGGCGACCATTTTCACCAGCGACATCTATAAAAATGTCCTGAAACGCCAGGCGTCGGATCGCGACGCGCTGCGCGTCGCGCGCCTCATGACCCTGGCGGCGGGTTTGCTCATGATCCTCTTCGCCTACCTGGTGCCGCATATGGGGGGGGCGGTCAATGCCTATCTGACGATCATCGCCATCATGGACATGCCGCTCTTCATCATCGCCATCGTCTATGGCCTGCTGTGGCGGCGCACCAACTGGCAGGGTGCCATCGGTGGCTATATCGCGGGCGCCGTGGCCGGCATCGTCGGCACCTTTGTATACCCGCTGGGCTTTAATAGCACGACGTTTCTCAGCGCCGGCGTCACCCTGCTGGGCACTGCCATAATAACGCTCTTGACCAGGGCGCCATCAGCGCAGAAAATTGCCACTATCTGGAATGCCAAACAACCCGGCCACGAAGAGATCGCAGCCCAAAACAGCTATCATATCATTCCCACGACACGTTCGGGCAAAGCCGCCCTGACGCTTTTCGGGGCGGGATGGATGGTTTTTATCGCCGGCGTTCTGCTCGGGGCCTGGAACCATCCCGCGGCGAGCCTGATAGCCGTCGCCGGAATGATCCTCTACTTTCTCGGCGGCCTTGGTCGTGCTTTTACCGATTGATGAATGCCATCCATGAATGAAATTCGCGTCTCCACACCCGGCCGCATCTGTCTCTTCGGTGAACATCAGGATTATCTGGGTTTGCCGGTGATCTCCTGCGCGATATCGCGCCGGGTTACCATTTCGGGTACCCCCACTCCGAGCCCCGTACTTTCACTGGATCTGCCGGATATCCGGAAAAAGATCGCATTGCCGCTTAATCGGCCGCTGCCTTACCGGGAAGAGAGGGACTATCTGCGCAGCACCTGCAATATCATGCACCGGGCCGGCTATACGTTCCACAACGGATTCTCGGGCCTGGTGAAAGGCGATATCCCCATCAACTCCGGGACTTCCAGTTCCTCGGCGCTGATCTGCTCGCTGGTGGCCTTGCTGGCGAGACTCTCGGATCAGGCGTTGGACCTGGAACCCATGGAGATCGCCCGCCTGGCACATCAGGCCGAAGTGCTGGAATTTGCGGAACCCGGTGGTATGATGGACCATATCAGCACCGCGCTTGGCGGCATTTTGTACATTCAATTCCAACCGGATGTTGCCATCGCCCGGTTGCCCAGTCGACTGGGAACGTTCGTTCTCGGAGACTCGCGCGAACCCAAGGACACCAGGGGCATTCTGCATCGGGTCAAGAACGGCGTACTGGATATCGTCTCCCGGCTGGCTGTGTCAAACCCCGGTTTTTCACTACGATCCGTCGATCGCTCGGAGTTGAAGCGCTTTGACCTCTCCAATGAAGAGCACGATCTGCTCGATGGCGCCCTTCACAATCGCGATTTGACGCGCCAGGCCCTGCAGTTGCTGCAGCAGGAGGGGGCGCCTGAGCGGCGATTCGGTGATTTATTGAATCAACATCAGAACGTCCTGCGGGAGCAGTTGAAAATATCCACAGCCAGGATTGACCGTATGCTCGCGGCCGCCCTGGCGGCGGGTGCCTGGGGCGGCAAGATCAACGGATCGGGGGGCGGCGGCTGCATGTTCGCCTATGCGCCAGGGTGCAGTGAAAAAGTCGCGGAGGCGATCGAGGGGGCGGGCGGAAAAGCCTGTGCGATTTATGGTGATGGAGGAACAAGGATCGAAAAAACTTTTCCCTGAAATACGTTTTTCGGAAATAGATTTGCAAACAGGTGTGTTACATTAGGCAGCATAAAAATGCGAAGTGGCTTCTTATGCAGAGCACATTACTCAATAACCAAGGAGAAAACCATGAAACTGAGATTAGCTACCGTGTTCGTCCTCGCCCTGATGGTGGGAGCTGGTTTTGCGCAGGGACAATTTGCAGTCAGCTTTTTCACCGGTTATACCATGACGGCTTTCGAAGACCAGGAAGATGCCGCCGGAACGCTGCCCCTGGGCGTGCAACTGGGCTACATGGCCACGCCGCAGCTAGAGGTGGGCATTGAAGTGTCCGACGCTTTGGGCGGTTTCGGTTTTGAATATGAAGATGTGTATGGCAAATTGGAGCAGACCGTAAATTACATGAATTTCGGTCTCTATGGCCGCTATTTTCTCTCCGATGCCAACATGAAACCCTTCCTCAAAGCGGGCGTTGGCCTGTTCACGGGCAACATCGATCTAAAGTACACCTCTGAACTTGGCAACTTTGAGGAAACCAGCAAAATCAAATCGGGCATCGGTTTCACAGTAGGCGGTGGTGTGCTGTTGAACGAAAAGTTCTTCGTCGGTTTCGACTATAACATCGTGTCGCGTGAACCGGATGTCGATGAGGATGATATTTCTGCCTTCTCCGCGTCCTCCAGTGACGACAGCAGCGAAAAATGGGGCATGAACACCTGGGCCGTTAAAGTAGGCTATCGCGTCAATTTCTAAGCAAGCAGAGTAACGCAAAAGGGATGCATGATGGTATGCATCCCTTTTTTTTTAGCGTTCGTTCAACGCCTTGCCCCTGATGGGCGTGTCGAACATGTCGCGTATCTCCTCGATAACCTCGACTCCTTCGGGCCAGCCGACCCGGCCCAACTGCATGTTTTCCCATGACGCGGTGCGCCATGCCACGAGGCGAAATCCTCTTTCCACCAGATGATTGATGCGGGCGGTGTCTCGTATCGCGGTGCTGAGATACAGATTCCCCTTTTTCTGCGCAAACATCTTCAGATCCGGCTCCCAATACCAGGCCGGGTTGACCGCAACAGCCCACGGCAGGCCGTAGATCAGCACTGTCGGACGCTGCAGGGATGCCGCATCGGCAGCCGCACGAAACGAAAGCTTGAAACAGCGATCCTGCACATCCTCTATGCTCCATCCGCCGCGCAGGTGTGGAGTCGGCCTCAACTGGAGGGGATTGCTGCTGCGCAAATCAAGTTGAATGACGTGATAAGAGAGGAGCAGGAGTACCAGGGCGGCAAAGGCGCACCGCGGCAGTAAACGGTCGCTGAGAAAAATCAACGAAGGGATGGCCGGTAACAGATACTCGGGTGCATCGGGCAGGAATAGGAAAAGGGCAGACCAGACGGCCAGATTGAGCAGATGAAAACGAACAAAGTGCGTTTGTAAAAGAGTCTGCTCATTTTTGCGGGCGAACACGAGCAAAAGGAGGGCAGCGAGCAAAGCCTGACCAACGCCCAGCGTACGCAAGGCATGAAATCCGATCTGTCCAGCCTGAAGCAGCCAACTGCTGCGGTGCACCGGCGCGGGCAGGACAAAGGATTCCGCCACGAGGAGGGGCGCATAGAACAATGCGGCGGAGAACAACGCCAGCGCGGCGGTGCGCACGGTGGTGGAAAGATCCTGGTTTACGGCCTGGATGTGATAGAGCAGGGGAATGAGGAACAACAGGGAAGTGGGCCGAAAGCCGCAGGCGACACCCAACAGGAGTGCTGCCAGTTGCCATCGGGATTCCTGCAAAAAGACATAGCTCCAGGTCAGCATGGCCAGTGCAGGGATATAGTCCATGGTGCTGGTGGCATTTTTCATGATGATCGGGAGAAAAGCCAGTGACACAAGGAGCAGTTTCGCATGGCGAAAGTGCCCCTGCTTCTCGAGACGCAAGAGCCCGAGGAGGAAAAGCAGTGCAAAAGCCAGCGAAAAAGCGTTGCCGGCGACCCAGCCTCCCCGGGACACCAGCGGTGCCAGTGCGAATTCGTGCAGGGGATTGCCCAGCGAACGCGACGGCATGTAGCGGTGCTCCTCCCAGATATCGGCGGCGCACTGGGCTACACGCCAGGCGTCAAAGTCGCTGCCGTAACCCAGGAAAAGCAACGGGACGCATAGCACCAGCCAGAGGAGGATGAAACCTTGTTTGAATTTCACTGACATTTCAAACCGCGGACTTGTTTAATTTTCCAGACGCGAGCGATATTAAAGCAGGGGTATGGCATAAAAAAAGCCGATCATCAATTGACCGGCTTTTCATTTGGTAGCGGGGGCAGGATTTGANNCGAGCTACCAGACTGCTCCACCCCGCGATGTTGTGCTGTGGTTTATTATCACAGCAGATTAATGTAGCCATTTTAAATTTAAAAGTCAAGCTATTCTTTCTGCCATCTGCAATTCACCGCGCCGGGACATCGAGAAGAGCAGCGCACAAAAACATGAAGAGCAGGCATTTTGACACCGGACGCGCCAGGGAATTTCAGATCAGAAGCCATACCGATCAACCCGATGATACACGGCAACGCTTTTCGACATCCTGCAGGGGCGTGAACAGCGTCGATTGAATAATATCCGCCCTGGCGTAATACGCTGTTTATATAAACCAGATGCCGTACGGACTTTTTGATGCCTCTCTTTTGGCTCCGATCCCTGGAGGTCTATTTTTTCAGCACATTTTCCGTGCTGAAAAAGTTGATCTCGATTCTGCGGTTGTATTTGCGACCCGGCGGCATGTTGTTGTCGCCGATCAGGACGAACTCTCCGGTGCTGCGCATGAGACCCATCGGCCGCGTTTCGCCAAATCCCTGCGCCGCATCGGTCTGACGCAGCACGCGATCGTACAATTCGGGATAATTTTTACGCGTATAATCGAGGAAACCGTCATGGAACGCCTTGGCGCGCTGTCCTGATAATCTCATATTATACCATTCGGGTCCGATGGCGCAGGCATGCCCATAGAAGCGAAAGCGGTAGATGGGCTCCGTGATGATCGAGCGAATGAAACGGAAGATATTGGACCAGTAAAAGGTGTACAACGGATCGGTGCGGTCGAACTGCAGCGGAAACGCCACGGTATGTTCCTGCAGATAGGATCTCTGCCGCAGATAGACACTCCTGGTCCTTGATCTGAACGTCCGTTCCAGAGAATCCTGCAGCACAATATGATAATCGCTTGATCGTTCCAGCCAGACATTGATGTCGCTGTATTTATCCTCACGGATGGACCAATCGATATTACCTTTCAAATCGCCGCGCTTAAAATATTTTTGCACCTGAAACGTATCGGTGACCGCCGGATTGCCCAACAGCAAATCGGCGTTCCGGATCGGCACATAGCCGCGAATGATCGACATGTACGTAACCGGCAGGATGAGATGCTCGATGTCACGGAACGTGATCGGCTGGAACAATATATCCTGACTGGCTTCATCGGCCGTGATCTTGACGTAGCGTCGTTCCTGGAAAACCCAGAGGGCATCTTCGGGCTTGGCCGGGATATAGCGCCTGGTCAGACTTTCGCCTGGCAATATTCGGATCTGTTGCACTCTGGCGCCGTAAGCAATCATCGAATCACGCACTGCTTGAGAACGCCGTTCCGCAAGGCTGAGATCGAACTCGCCGGCGTTGGGATCGATGAAACCCTGTAAGGTCAGGGAGGCTTCCGGATTGTCGTTAAGTCGCTTGGAGAGCGTGCCGATGATGGGATCGACCACACGCGGCAGCATATACTCGGGCCGGACCACCGCCCGGGAGGTATCGAAACAAATCTCTGTGATGATCGGCAAATCGAAGGAGCGCGTGGCGAAGTTGACGGCGGTGACGGTGTCTTTGACGGCGATCGACCCCTTCGGAATTGTATAAAAATAGCCGTTAAAGCGGTTGTTCACTTTATCGTCTTCACGAATCTTGTTTTCATCATCGATGAGCGCATAGACACAATGATATCCCAGATCGCTGGTGCGCCAATCCACTTCGATAACCCGCTCTTCACCGGGCTTGAATTGATTGACACTGATCCGTTTCAGCGCGCGCCGGGTTCCGACGGGTGACAAGGCCAAGCCGGGGGCGGTTTGCAGCAGTGAATCGGCCAGGAGCAGGGTGGTCAATGGGATCAGTCGTTCACCCCTGTTCTTGATGCGCAGCCTGAGTATGCCATGATAATCATCCGCGGTCAGCCATGAACTATAATCAAATGTGATAGATTCAACCGCCAGGTCCGTGATGGGTACGTGGAAGTGAGCGATTTCGCGTCCCTCTTTTTTGGCGGGTCGCATGTGCCAATCGCGGTCATAGGCGATCACCGCCCAGTAATAATCTCCGCCCTTGATATCGGGGAGCAGGGCATCGGTGGCGGCATAATTGGTCAGTGCCATGAGAAAACGGGGATCCGCCTGCGTCAATGTAGGCAGTTCAGTGTCGAGGCGCTCCATGAAGCGGGCCACTTTGCTGCTGTCACGATCGACAATGAGGGCATACTTCAAATCATCGAAGAGATCGGGTTCCCGGCTCGAGTGCCACATCAGTTTCACAGAATCCGCATCAACCCAACTGTCAAGCTCCGGAGAATTAAATGAGAAAGACTCGGGTCCGATCGGATAATGGCTGACCGTGCCGCGGTAGGTATTCGAGAAAAAATCGAGTTCGTTGATCGAGGCCAAATCGACGCGGAGGGCATTGTTGCGACCGGGCAGCATCGATTTGACGGGCGTATTTTGATCGTCCAGGCGCACAGAGAGTCCAAACGTATACTGGCTCATCAAATCCATGTTGGTGTCGTAGCCGCCCTGGATGGCGAGGCGCTGATTCCATGTGAATTCGGCGCCAAAGGCATAATTTTCGCCTTCATCGCGGCGTTTCTGGTAATCTGCCGAAAGTTGCACCTGAAGACCATTATGCGTCCCGGCATTGAAAGATAATCCCGCGCGGAGCGCCTGCGGCAGCGGCGTAGCGACGGAGAGAAATTTGATATCGTTGCCCATATTGGTCAATGAAATGCCCGCCGCGAAAATGCCGTAATGGAGGGGGCTGCCCAGGTTGGGGAGCAGAACAAAGCGCGGTGTGCGATAGAGCATACCGGCGTCATAGATCCAGGCCGAGGCGTCGTGAATGCCCAGTTTGCTCTGGTAATATTTGACGGTAGAACCCGCCGACAGATGGGGCGTTATGAAACTGATCGGTTGGCCGATATTGCCTGAAACCACCAAATCATAAGCGGAGGCCGCAGAGACGTAACGGTCCGAGCTGTCAAATTCGGGCACACCCTGATAGAGGACGCCCAGGTTGAGATGGGTGAACTGACTCCAGGGCGTATTGACACGATGGCCATACAACAACGAGGCGTTATAAATGCCGGCAAACCATTTTGTATACGAAGCTGCCCAATACCATTGCCGGACGAGACCGCCCGCACCGGGATTGGCATAGATGCCATGCATTTCATCCAACACCCCCGTATAACTGCCCCCCATGGATTGCAGGCGGGCGCCAGGCAGCATTTTGAGAAAAGCAGCACCTGAACGCACCTGGCCCAAAACCCAGGTGGGTTGCAGTAGCATCCATAGCATCGCCATCACAAGGACACGGTAAATACGAGGGACCCTTTTTGCAGATAGGTAGAGTTTGCCAGTCATTCTCATCTCACAATCATGAATTTTTTCCAGTCCTTGTATTCACCGGAGCGCAAGGTTACGATATACACTCCGCTACCAACCATCGTTCCACTCTCGGTCAATCCGTTCCAAACGTATGCATTCCAGCCGGCATTGAAAAATTGATTCGCCAGACGGGTGATATGTCTCCCCGCCACGTCGTACACATCCAATTCGGCCACACGATTTGAACTTAGCCGGAAACGGATCTCCATCGGGTCCTCTTCACGCGGTATGAAACTGTTGCGATCAAGCACCAGATTGTTTTCATCCACTACCATCACTTGATCTTCAGCGGTTCTCAAGTTGTAGAATGTGTCGCGGATCCTCATCTCGAATTTTATGTACTCTTGTTTCGCTCCCGTGTAAAGCTGCGTCCCATCGTAAATGGGCTCAACGGTGTAGATCTGTGATGGTGCCAATACGGTCTTGGCGATGTACTCATCCGCATAAGTGGAATCGATTTCGCCGTTCGCCAAATAGACCCAGAGATCCCACGAAAGAACCGGTCCACTCACCGAGACGTTGACGTGGATGGGTTTGCCGACCTGAACGATCGATGGTGTCGCATCGAGGTATGGTTCCGGCTGTGGCGGTTGTTCCGGAATGATCAGATAAACGGTATCACGCAGCGTATTGTTCGTCAAAATCGTATCGTTCAAGGCCCCGGACCACAGGGAATTGATGAGGAGACTAACCGTATCTGGCAGGAGCATGTGTACCCGACCGCGATAGGTGATTATTTGCGAATTTGCAGGGGCGAGTGCATCCCATGAATAGAAAAGCGTGTCCAGGTTCGTCGATTTTGGCGCCACGAGAATGGTATCGACCTGGAACCAGGATGGCGGCAAGTTTTTCAAAAATGGTTCATCGGCCATCTTTGGCCCAAGATTGCGAATGCCAATCTGGTAAATTAAAGTGTCTCCCGGATGTGCATAAAAAAGTGTGTCAACCCCGACAACCTGGAAAGAATCGCTTCTGACATGGATAAACGCGGCAATATCCGCAAGCCTTTCCGCCTCGGGTGGCTCTATGGTGATGGTCACCACCGCGGTGTCGCACAAAGCCGGCGTTCCGTTGTCGCAGACGCTGTAGTGGAACGAATCAGAGCCGCTGTAGCCGGGGGCCGGGGTGTAGGTGAAGGCGCCGTCGCCGGTGAGCACCAGGGTGCCGTGGGCGGGCGCGATGACCGGGGTGGTCGCCACTGTCAAAGGATCGCCATCGGGATCCGAATCGTTGAGCAGCACGTTGCCGGAGACAACAGTCTCAAAGGGCGTGGTAAAGCTGTC
>DCUM01000011.1 GCA_002327255.1 bacterium UBA2214
CGCCACCTTGTTTTCGACGCATTCCTGCACGATGTCGGGGACCGTATGAATGGGCGTGGCGATGATTGCCAGATCCATCCCCGGTTCCAGATCGCGCATGGATTTGACCGTGGCCAATCCATGCAGGGTTTTGTATTTCGGGTTCACGGGCAGCAAGGTCTGTGAAAATCCGCCATCGATGAGGTTTTTCATCAGCGCGTTGCCGATGCTGCTGGTTTTTTCGCTCGCCCCCACCACCGCTACCCGGCCCGGATTGAAAATGCGCTCCAAATTGTATTGACTCATGACAAAGCTCCTCCATATTGGAATTAGCCATTATTAAACATTCTCGGATTCCTCCGAATAAATGCTCGAATCCAATCTCTTACAAAAAATGTCCGTTTTCGTTTCAGGTACCACCATCCCATAAAGCTGATGATAAATGCGCCTATTGCATTTACAATCATATCCCACATGGTGTCGGTCAGGCCGGAAGGATCACCCATCATCGGTTTTTGCATGTTAAAGCCAAATAGCTGATCCATGGAAAATTCAAAGATTTCCCAAAGTGTGCCGATGGTAATCGCAAATAAAAACGCAAACAAGGATATGAACCCGGGCGTCATATGCAGTTCTATCTATTTACTTTCATTGAATAAATAGACCAGAACAAACCCGACTATTCCCATCAACAAACCCGCAGATGTGTGAAGGGCGATATCCCACCACCAAAACCTGAGGTAGAAATCCTGAATTTCGCCAAGATAGAGTGACGCAAACACGAAGACAACGGCTGCAAGATGAAATTCGGCTGGAATTTCCATCTCCATTTTTTTGCGAAAAATCACCGGCGAAAGCAGGGTCGCAATAATGAGGGTTACCAGAAATGCCGAAAGCCAGAACTTGTCAATCAGAAGAACAATCCACTCCACCACCATCACCAAAAGAAGTACCCACACAAGGATGCGATGGACACGATTTTCCCTGAGGATTTCACCCTCCTGGACAGGTGCGGCATCTTTCTGTCTGTCAAATTCTTTCATCCTCGGTTCCTTCTGTTCTATAAAGTTGTGAAGTCTGACCTGACACGGACTATGGTTCCAGCTCGACCTTCAGCTCGAAGAATTTCATCATGTCTTTGAGGCTGATAATACCCGCCAGCCGGTTGCCCTCAGTGACCATGAGCCGGCTGGAGCCGGTCCGGGTCATTTGCGCCAGGGCCTCCATAGTATCGGCTTTTGAATCAACCGTGTTGTCAGACGAGCACCCGACGGCGATTTCTCCGGCAGTCGTGCTTTGCCACTTTTCTTTGGGAATTCCTTTCACCTGTTTCATGGTAATGCATCCCCGAAGCCGATCCCCTTCGTCAACGACTGGAAGCATTTTGAACTGATGGCGGTAAATGAAGTCTTCCACCAATGCTTCCACGGTGGTGGAAGGCGGCACCGTCAACGGATCCTTCTTCATAAATCGTCCGACCGGCTCTCCCTGCAGCCTGCGGTGCAGAGATCTTGAACTCAGTGCATTTTACTTTTCCTTCCCTGGGCACCCATCGGCTTCGAGCGCTTCGCTCACGCGCGCTACCTGCTCGGTTATCCTCGCACGGTCATGGGGTGACTCGACGGTACGCTCGGCCATCTCGGCGACCCATTGCACCTGATCGCGAAGCGCTTGCCTGCGATTCGGGTCGGAAATCAAACCGGCAAGGGTTTGGAAGGCGCCGAGCATCCGCGACATGATGGCGACATCGCCTTTGGCGATGCTTCGAATTTGGTCGAATGATTCGGCAAGCAAGCTTTCAAAGCTCGGCCCTTTGGCGATCACGCGCAGTTGCCCTTCCTCGTAGCGGTGCACGGAAGGGATTTGCCGATGCGCAATCCGCGCCAGAATAGCGGTAAGATAATCCACGCACATCACGGCCGTCGTTGTGTCGATGACGCCGGGGGAAAGTGCTTTCAACGCCACATCCACGATCTGTCTGATGCCAAAGCCCACATCCTGTTCCACCGTGCGGTAGCTGCTGATGTTGAAAGTCGCCTGCAGGGCGGCAATTGTCTCTTGATCCGGCGGGTCTTTTAAAGCGAGTGAGGCCAGCGTGGTGTCCCGGACAACGAACTCGCCGATGCCGTACTCCATCCGCACGATGGTTTTCCTGCCTCTCGCCAGGCGCAGGAGCGCTGCGTTATCCACGTTCTGAATGTAACCGCTCCGCCTGGCTGGGACGGTGCGCCAATTCCGCTCGGATAGAGGGCGTAGCGTTTGGTCATCATCGTCTTCAGCCGTCCCTTGTCCGAGTTTTTCCGGAAACAGCCGGTCGATGGCCGCGATGGTTTCCTGTGCGGCCGAGGCGATAATGCTGGAAGCCTGGATCGAAGAGGCGATGTGATGAATGAAGAACATAAGGGCGCCAATCCCTCCAAGCGCCATCACGAAGCCGAAGAACACCGCCAAGCTTGGAACAAATGCGCCCTCGTCGTCGCCGCGAATGGTGCGCAACACGATCAGGCAATACGTGAAAATACCGGCGAAGATCCCGAGCACAACCTGCGTGACGCGGCTGCGCATGAAGTTCCGCAGGATGCG
>DCUM01000023.1 GCA_002327255.1 bacterium UBA2214
CTTTTGGGGGCTGATCCTCGGCATGCTGACCTCTTTCACGATTTTCCTGGGCTTTAAAATGGGCTTCCTGTCAACAGATCTGACAAAACTGATCACTTTCTCGGCGGCGCCATCGGATATGGCCCGCAATATGTGGCAGGCCGCCTGGGCGTGGATCGTCTGCTTCGTCGCCACGGTCGCCATCTCACTGGTGACCAAAGCCAAGCCGGATGCCGAGCTGGTGGGATTGGTCAAAGGCTTCACCGCGGTCGAACATCAGGGAAAGATTGTCTGGTACAAAAAACCCGAGGTGATTGCCGTTTTTGCGGTCGCTTTGTTCGTTTTGCTCAACATTTACTTCTGGTAGAAATTTATCGGTCTCTATCCGGGACCTGCAACCTATCTGACAAGGAGCGGCTATGTCCACCCCGAAAATGCTTCCCATCTGGTTTTTTGTCGGCCTCATGCTGACCGTCCTCGGCGCGATGATCAGCGCCATGGGCATCCATTACATATTCACACCGCAGACGCGCACGGTGCTGGCGCATCTCAATCCCTCGCTGTGGTGGGGCCTCATCATCCTGGTAGCCGGCCTGCTGTTCCTGATACCTTCCTGGATACAGCACAAGAAATAATCCGGCCCCGTTTTCGCCACGGCGCCGTTTGCAGCGGCTGCGCGGAAAGAAGAGACAGACCCCGGGTGTCGCGATCTGGCGCCCCGGGTTTGTCTGCCGGTTTGTCTCGCCATGACAGCCGCTGCGCGCGTCGCTATCACGAATGACAAGGCTGCTTTTAATGAATATCCTCGATATCCTCCAGGCATTTCAGGAACGCTATGACAGGACGCCACGCATTTTCCAGGCGCCCGGCCGCGTCAACCTGATCGGAGAACATACCGACTATAATGATGGTTTCGTCTTTCCCATGGCACTGGAGCGCTATACGCGCGTCGCCATTGCGCCACAAAAAGAGCGCCGCCTCGATATTTATTCCGCCAACCTCGACGAGGCAACAACCCTTTCCCTGAATGCCAACGAAACCGCCCGCGGTCACTGGAGCGATTATGTCGCCGGTATGGCTCATGTCCTCGAGCATGCCGGATATGTGCTGCCGGGTGCGATGCTCTACATTCACAGCGATGTTCCCGTCGGTTCCGGGCTCAGTTCCTCCGCGGCGCTGGAAGTCTCTTCGGCCCTGGCCTTCCTCAGTCTGATCGATCAGACCATTCCAGGTCCCGAACTGGCGCGCCTGGCGCAAAAAGCCGAGAATCAATTTGTCGGCATGAATTGCGGCATCATGGATCAGTTCATCTCCATCCACGGTCAGGCGGAGCATGCGCTCTTTCTCGACTGCCGTTCGCTGGACTATCAGCTGGTGCCGTTGGATTCCAGCGGCGCGCGGATTGTGGTGTGCAACACCATGGTCAAGCATGAACTGGGCGCATCAGCCTACAACCAGCGCCGTGACCAATGCGAAACGGGTGTCAGACTCATGCAGCAGCACTGGCCAACCATTCGCGCCCTGCGGGATGTCTCTATGACCCAATTTCTGCTGGTCGAGGGCAGCCTGCCGCCCGTGGTGGCACAGCGCTGCCGCCACGTCATCACGGAAAATGAACGCGTGCTCGATGCCATCGCCGCGCTCTCCACAACCGATTTGCAGCGCTTCGGCCGCAACATGAACGATTCGCACGACAGTCTGCGCGATGACTATCAAGTGAGTTGTGAGGAACTCGATTGGATGGTTGAAATGGCGCGCAGTCAGCCGGGTTGTCTCGGTGCGCGCATGACCGGAGGCGGTTTTGGCGGCTGTAGCGTCAATCTCGTCGAACTGCCGCATGTCGATTCCTTTTGCCGGAGCGTGGCTCAACAGTATGCGGAACGCACCGGACTGGCGCCGCACCTCTATGTCAGCGTGCCCTCCCGGGGGGCACACGAGATAAATCTGTAACCGAAGAGAGAGACTATGCCGGAAACAACCCTCGTCATCGATGCCCATATCCATCTCTATCCCATGTTCGATCTGGCGCAAACCATCATGCATGCGCAGAGAAACATGAAGACCGCCGATGCGCATGCGGTTAAAATCTGGCTGCTGACCGAGCGCGCCGACTGCGCGGTTTTTCAGCGCCTGTTGACAGAGGGCCGGATAGGCGGCAAGCCACTGTTGCGCACCGCCGATGCGGAAGTGCTTCTGCTCCCGGATGAGAGCCTCTATATCATGGCGGGCACTCAGATCATCACCCGGGAAGGACTCGAGCTGTGCGCGCTGGCGACCAGCTCTCGCATCGATGACCGCAAAATGACCGCGGCGCAGGGCATCGCGTACCTGCTCGACAGGGGCGCGCTGGTATCGATCAACTGGGCGCCGGGGAAATGGTGGGGAAAACGCGGCGTGGTGGTGCGGGAATTGTTGGCGCAGCCGCCCCCGCCAGGGGTTTTTATCGGCGATACCGCCATGCGTCCCTGTTTCTGGCCGACGCCCCAATTGATGCGGGAAGCGGTGCGCAACGGCTGGAGAATCGTGGCGGGCTCCGATCCGCTCCCCTTCAAGGGGGAGGAAAAGAGCTTCGGCCGCTATACTTTTCAGGTCACCGCGGCATGGAATCCGCAGGCGCCGCTGCAATCACTGCGAAGCGCCCTGATGCGTCCGGACGCGATCTTGTCATGCCGCGGTTCGCGACGCGGCGCGTTCGAATTCGTGCGCCGGCAATCCCAGATCATGCGCGAAAAGGGCAAACGATAGATTTTACGGATGATGACGTTAACCCGAACCATACACCAATAATTTCAGAAAATTGATTACCGTGCAAAAGCTGCCTTGAATGAATTCCTTGCACCTTTTGCGTTTCACGAATCAGGGCACTTCTTATGAACAGAAAACCGACGATCATTTTGAGTTTTTTTTTAACGGCAACTTTTGCGATATCCGGTTTCTTCCTCGGGCGAAATTTTCCTTCAGACAATAAGGAAAACGTTCAAGCCGCTGTACCGAAACATGCACAGCTCATCGTGAAAAGATTGGAAAATCCTTCCACCTACAAATTCATAAATCCCTTGCTTGAGTGCGATAATTATTATCCCTCCAATATTGCAGCACTTGAAACCCTGGAAAATGAATTAAACGCCTATATCGAAAAAGTCAAATCAGACGGCATTGCAACCGATGTTGCCGTTTATCTCAGAGTGTTAAACAGTGGGCCATGGATTGGCGTTCATGAGGACATGAACTTTGCTCCGGCAAGTTTGTTGAAAGTACCCATTATGATTGCACTGCTCAAAAAATCAGAATCTGAAACGGGTTTGCTAAAGGAAAAAATGCTTTACCGGCCAGGGTTGGAACCGATATTCACGCAAAACATTGCAGACACAGCACAAATGAAAACCGG
>DCUM01000073.1 GCA_002327255.1 bacterium UBA2214
ATACCTCTCGGCGCTCTTGGCGCTCTCGGCGGTTAACCAGGTACTCATTTGCCGGATGAACCTAAATATATCGTGGAAACGGTTCCGGGCATTGGGCGCAACGGTGAGACTACGTGAGGCGGCCAGGCGCCCTCCGGTCACACAGCAAACCTGTTTTGTGCTGCTCGGATGTGCTGGTGACAAGGCCCGTTCTTGCGGGAATGTCTTTCGCGGAATCCGGGTCAGCGCCCGGCGCTGCCCTCTCCGCACAACTCAGGGGAGTGTGTCAGCGTGCCGCAGCGGAGAGAGACCGTGGAGATGGAGCAAAGCAGGGGCGACATCGGTCAAGGCGCGCAGTTTCGGCAACAGCGCTGCAGCACCGCATCCGAAGAGCAGGGCCATGGCGGGATTGCGGGCATGTCCTTTAACACGGAGATCTTCGATGTTGCCATGATCGCTGCAGACCACCACGAGCGTTGTGGTCAGATCGACGCTGTGGAGAAGGCTGTTGAGGAAATGTGCCAGATCACCCAGAACCTGAAGGGCGCGCGGCCGGCTGCGACTGTGGCCGGCGATGTCGGTCTGAAAGTATTCGAACAGGCAGAAGGCGTAGCGGCTGCTGGCACGGGCAACGATCTCCCCGGCTTTTTCCGGCGTAAAGAGCGGAACCTCAAAGCCCATTTCACGCAGTGAAGCACCGGTCAAATCCTGATAGACCGAACGTTCCGCCTTGAGATCTTCAAGATCGAAAAATCGCAGACCCGCATAGAGGTTGCACACCGTGGTCACGGAGAGATGGCGGATGATCTGGAAGGGATCGAGATCGAAAAACGGTGGCCGGAACGTGTTGAGAAACGCCGCGCGCAAACCGCCCTGCGTGCATATTTTCAGTATCGAATGCACCGCAATAATCTGCCGCAGGGCTTCGTTGGGGAATCCATTGAGATGGCGGCCAATGGCAGCCGCCGCATTGACACCGGTCAGCAGGGCGGTCTGACCGGTGGCACTTTGCGGCAATCCCTCGACACCCAGATTGGCATCCAGTCCCAGCGCATAGCCACTGAATATTATTTCTTTGGGGAACGCTTCGTCCCGGTGATGCCGGAACAGCGGGGATGTGAGGCTGAAGCATGGATTGATATCGGGATCGGCCAATCCCAATCCCAGACCATCGATGAAAAGGAGCAGGATATGATCGGGCCGTTCCCCAGGCGATGGTTTCACGCTTCCACTCATTTGGAGAGCTTGTACCAATTGGTGGCGACGATGAGAATGCCGAGAAAGATCATCATGGCGCCAAAAAACAGGCGCAAATATATTTGCGGCAATTTATTGGCAAAATGGGCGCTGAGCCAGGCGCTGAAAAACAGGCCAACGGCGATGATGAGCGTTGCGCGCCAGTGGATGTGGCCATGGCAGTGATATTCGAGGACAGCGGCCAATCCCACGGGTGGCAGCAGAATCGCCAGGCTGGTACCGGTGGCCATCTGTTGGGAAAATCCCAGGCAATAAACCAAAGCCGGGACGATGATTAATCCACCGCCGATGCCGAGAAAACCGGACAAGAGTCCGGCAGCGACGCCGATCAGCAGGAGCTGTGCCATGGAGGGTTCTTGAAATGGCATCGTTCAGTAGAGTTGTTTGATGGTTGTGCCAGGATAATAGGCGTGCAAAATATCGCTGACTTTTTGCCCCTCCCTGGCGCGGACAGCAGCGCCCAGTTGACAGAGTCCCACGCCATGACCCCATCCAGCGCCTTTAAAAATGACGGCATCGACGTGTCCTGCGGCGTCCAGCTCTTTTTCGATGACAAAACAGGCCGAATAGAGCGCAGAAGCGGACAAGGCGCGGCGGATATTCAATTCTTTTCGCACCACCACGTGATCTTTGCTGCCGGTGATATCGACCGCCATGAGGCGGCCGGAAACCCCGCGTTTAAGGAGAATGATATCACGAATTTCTCCCACATCGACACCGGTGCGATCTCTGACAACCCTTTGCAATTCCTCCTGAGTAACCTTCTGTTGCCAGCGAAAATATTTTTCCGCATAGCGGCCGAAATCGGGCTTTCCGGCGGACTCGAGGTTGCAGCAGACATCCGGTTTGCCCTCTATCCAGGTGCGCGCATTCTCCTCCCGCGTCAGATCCAAAGTGCCGAGGGTGGTTCGGGTATCCAGGAGACCCTGCAGATAGGGTTCGCCGTCGCTGTCCCATACTTCCGAGGCCCTGGCCGTATGGCCGCCGCACACCGCGGAATAGCTGGCCGTGCACAGCGCATCCTGATAAGTGAGCACCAATCCTTTGGTGTCATGTACAGCGGATTCAACGGCCGCGGCATTACGGGGCAATCCCACATAAGCCTGGCAGTGCACATCATCGCAGACATCGAATTCGCTGTCGCGGTGAAAACGGCCGAAGGTATTGAAAAAGAGTGTGCGTGACACGATGGCCTGCGCTTTGAGAGCCTCCACCGGAAACGAGTTGGCCATTTCACCGGCCACAACGCCGCGCAGATAGAGTTCGATTTCGACCACATTGATGGCGAGCAGTTTTCCGTCGGCGCCGATGCGCAATTCGATCTCGCCGCCATAGGTTCGGGTCTCGTTGCGCGCCCAATGATAGCCCGAACCAACTTCCACATTGCGCAGCGTTATGTTCGTGCCACTGAGCCTGATGGCGTCACTGATCAACGACGTATGGCCATTGGGTGAAAGCAGGGCAATTTTCCCCAGGCCGGTCTGTGCCGGGTCGCGTTGAACCCGGCCCTGGATATCCGGATAGGCTTTGAGGAAAGTCTCCGCCTCGGATTTGGAACTGAAATCGCGTTCAGCGCGGACGCGAAAGGTGCGGCGGTCCACCAGGTTGTGACCGTCGATAACCAGCGCTTCACCCCGTGGCTCGATGCGCACGGCGATGCCGCGTGCGCGCATGCGCCCGGCAAATTCATCGGCGCGCGCCCGCTCGCGCGAATCGTACAACAGCGCTATGTACCGGGCGCCTTCCGGATTGAACGCATGCACCGTGGCTTTCCACAATCCCCGTTCAAAAGCTTTGGCGCTCTCATCAGGATTCTGCGCGACGAGGTTAAAGTCGTCCGCCGTTTCAAAATAGATGGCATCCTGCCCCTCGAGGATGCCCACACGAATGATGGGCTGCGTGAGCGGCGGTGCATAGCGCATGCGGCTGCAGCCGCTCGCGATGATGCAGAGGCCCACCAACGGCCAAACCAATTTTCGCACAAGCGTCATAGTAGTTCCCTATCCCTGGTAACCAAATTCCCTTAAAAAGGTGTCATTTTTACGCCACTTTTCGCGCACCGCAACCCACAGTTCGAGATAGACGGGTCTGCCCAGCAGCGCTTCGATTTCACGGCGCGACTCGATCCCGACGCGGCGCAGCATGGCGCCTGATTTGCCGATGATGATTCCTTTTTGTGAAGTGCGTTCAACGACGATGCGCGCCTTGATCACATCCTTTCGGCCCGCGGCCGCCTCGCGGAATTCATCGATCACCACAGCGGTGGAGTAGGGTATCTCGTCGCCATAGAGTGAAAATATCTTTTCACGGATGATCTCGCTCACAAAAAAACGCTCCGGATGATCGGTCACTGCATCCGCATCGTACAGGGGCATGCCGGCCGGAAGATGGGGTACAAGGGTTTCAATGAGGAGCGCGCAGTTATCACCGTGCAGCGCTGAAATGGGGATTATTTCTGCAAAGGTATGGCGCGCCTGATAAGCCTGGATCAGCGGCAGCAGTTGCGGCCTGGCGATCAGATCCATCTTGTTGATGACCAGAAAAACCGGTTTGCGGGTGGCGACGAGAAAATCAAGAATCTCCAAATCACGGCTGGCGGGCTTTGCAGATGCTTCCACCAGCAACAGCAGGACATCGGCTTCGCCGAACGCGCGCTGCGCCGCTTGCATCATGACTTCCTGCAACCGGTAAGCGGGCGTTATCAGCCCCGGGGTGTCGAGGAAAATGATCTGGTAATCATCGCCGCTGAGTACGCCCATGATGCGATGGCGGGTGGTCTGCGGCTTGGGCGTGGTGATCGACAGCTTAAACTGCAGCAGGCGGTTGATCAAGGTGGATTTGCCCACGTTGGGCTGACCGGCTACTGCCACATAGCCGGCCCGGAAGCGTTGCGCTTTATGTTCCATGCGGTCGGTCGGTTCGCTTTACAGGTAAGCGTCCAGGGTATGCGATTCATAGAGACGCTGCACCAGCTGTTCTCCGCTCACCAGTTTGAGATTATGGAACTGACAGCCATTGCGCAGGCAGCCTTCAACGATACCTCCCTGCGGCAGATGCATCACGAACATGGGCGCCGAACACACGTTACAGCGCTGCCCCTTATCGCTCAGCAACACTTCGCAGGCCGGGCAGCGAAATTCGACGATTTCGCCATCCGGGACGTCGATCTCCGAGACATTTTTAAAACTGCCATAAATGGGATCGAGGTGAATCTGACCGGATTGATTCCTGAATGTTACAATCACCGTGACCGAACTGTAGCCGTTAATCTTGTGCTCATGGTCCATGAGAGAATGACCGTGCGGGCAGCTGGCGTTCTGGATGCGCAGTGCTTTGCTGGGGATCTCGATCGCAACGATCTCTTTTTTCTTTGCCATAAACGACTCCTGAGGGGAACATAATGAGGGTACGCCGGAGGTCCGGCGCACCTGTTTTCATCAATAGGATTTGGCCACGAGAACGCGTCCCTTGGAGGGAGCGCCGCAGACGATACAGGCGCCCTGCTCTTTGGTTTCATCCAGCGGGATAGTGCGGATGGTCGCTCTGGAGGTCTCCTGAAATTTGTTTTCGCACAATTCTGAACCGCACCAATGCACCCGGAAAAAGCCGCCGGGATTTTCGATGCGCGCGCTAAAATCATCATACGCATCCACGGTGAAGGTATTGTCATCGCGGAGCGCTCTGGCGCGCTGCAAAAGATTATTCTGAATCTCTTCGAGCAGGGCCTCTATTTTCGCCAGCAGATTTTCCTGCGGCATGGCGATCTTTTCGCCGGTGTCGCGGCGGACCACGACCACCTGTTGAGCGGCGACATCTTTGGGGCCGATCTCGATCCGTATCGGGATGCCGCGTTTCTCCCATTCATTGAATTTGTATCCGGGACGGTACTGGTCGCGATCATCAATTTTGAAGGAAATTTTTCCCTGCCATGACGCGGTCAACGCCTGCGCGTGCTGGCGCATACGCTCCATTTCCGCATCTTCTTTCCAGATCGGAATGAGGACCACCTTGAGTGGCGCCAGACGCGGCGGCAGCACCAGGCCATTGTCATCGGAATGGGTCATGATCAGCGCCCCCACCAGACGCGTGGAAACACCCCAGCTGGTGGCATAGACATGCTGCAGTTTGCCCTGTTCATCCTGAAAGGTGACATCAAAGGCTTTGGAAAAATTTTGGCCGAGGTTATGGGACGTACCGGCCTGCAGCGCCTTGCGATCCTGCATCATGGCTTCGATGCAATAGGTACGCACGGCTCCGGCGAACTTTTCCTTTTCGCTCTTGAAGCCGACATAGACCGGTGCGGCGAGATACTCCTCGGCGAAACGGCGATAGACATCGAGTATTTTCAGGGTTTCCTCTTCAGCCTCTGCGGCGCTGGCATGGGCCGTGTGCCCCTCCTGCCACAAGAATTCGGTGGTGCGCAAAAAGAGCCGCGTTCGCATTTCCCAGCGCACGACATTGGCCCATTGGTTGATCAGGATGGGCAGATCGCGATAACTCTGAATCCAGTTTTTATAGGTGGACCAGATGATGGTCTCCGAGGTCGGGCGCACAAACAGCGCCTCTTCGAGCTTTTTGCCGCCGCCATGCGTGACGACCGCGCATTCGGGGGCAAATCCTTCGACATGTTCGGCTTCCTTGTGCATCAGGCTTTCCGGGATGAAGAGCGGAAAGTAGGCATTGACATGTCCGGTCTCCTTGAACATGCGGTCCAGCTGCCCCTGGATCATCTCCCAGATGGCGTAGCCATTCGGCTTGATGACCATACACCCTTTGACCGCAGAGTGTTCAGCGAGATCCGCGGCGGCGATGACATCCAGATACCACTGCGAATAATCTTCTTTTCTCGGTGTAATTCCCTTTGCCATACCCAATCGATCCATTCCTTGTTTGCGAATTCCAATTGACAGAACGAACACACTGTCAGGTTTATTCAGTGATGATTAATCGAAGACACGTCCTGCGCAGAAGAGATCACGCTGCTCGAGCTGTTGCAGGGTGGTAAAATAGCAATCGTGTTCCTCTTTGATCCCCTGCAGGCACACCAGTTCGCGGCGTCTGGTGGTGCTGCGGCCATCGCGCTGGATGACATCGACGAGCGCGCCCTGGGGGCATTTGAGGCATTTGTGCGGCTGCTGCGGCAAGCTGCGCGCGGTGGTCTTGGCCACCAATGCCTGGCTGTTGCTCCAGGTGGGCCTGCCCGACCGGTCGCCGAGCTCGACCGCCCCTATTTTGGGAAAGAGAATGCGGCCGCGATCAAAGGCGAGAATGCCGCGCGCATCGAGGCGGTCGCCCGGCGCCAGGGCGAAGCGCTCCTGCTGCTGCGGAGTGATGGCCGCGTAAAAAGCATCTTCGATGCTTTCGCGGCCGATGAATCCACGCCGGGCAATGAGCAAGTAACCGTCGAGGCGCAGTTGGCCGCCATGGGGATTCAACACCTTGAGAAAACGCGGCTTCACCGCGCCGATCGTGAAGGTGATGTCCCATTCCCGCCCCTGGTACGCCATGATCCATTCATCAAAGTCGTGGCACTGTTCCCTGAAGCGCGCATCTTCCGCGGGTGACAGGCGGAGCGTTGGCTGCTGGTGGATTTTTTCATCCCGATAATGGGCGCAACCCGGGCAGAGCCGGCCCATGCGTGTGAAGCCGCGCGAACAGCGCTTGCCTTTATTGAACAGAGCGCAGGTGTAGCGGTACATCAGACATCCCTGAGGATAGCATTTTTTCTCGACCAGCACATGGAAAGCGGAGACGCGATGGGCAAACCGGGCGTGCTGTGCATAGTGGCAGGTGAAGACATCGATCCTTTTATAAGGATTTTTCATGTCTATCCTCATAACATCTTCAAATAATTTAAAATATAAAGAGATTGCATGTGATAATCAAGCAAATTCTTTGCCCCTTTTTGCAGCACCATCAGGATTTATCTTTGCAAATAGAGTGAATTTTTCTAAATTAGATTCATTGAACCTGAATGATTCAGCGCCGGGGACGCCGCAAAGCGCAGCGCCTATAAATCACCAAAATGGCTGCAAGCGCTGACGAGCATGTCGAGACCGGGAAATCCGCTTTCGCATCATTACCTGACGGCACCAGACCCAACGCGGCGGCCTCTGCCCCCTTTGTGGTTTATGAAGGGATCCGGCTAAAACCAATGGACGAGGAAACGGCTTATGAATTTCTCTACGCTCGATGTCGCCATTCTCTTCAGCTACCTCACCGGCGTGGCGCTTTTTGGCGCCTGGTTGGGCAAACGGCAAAAAGACACCACCGACTATTTCCTCGGCGGCAGGGATTTGCCCTGGCTGGCCATCTGTTTTTCCGTCGTTGCCACCGAAACCAGCACGCTGACGTTTATCAGCATCCCCGGACTGGCCTATCTGACCAATCTCAATTTTCTCCAACTCGCGGCGGGGTTCCTGATCGGCCGCACGATCATCGCCTTCGTGCTGCTGCCGCGCTATTACCGCGGTGAAATTCAAACCGCCTATCACCTGCTCGGCAACCGCTTCGGCATTCGCATGCGCCGTTTTTCCTCCATCGTCTTCCAGATCACCCGGCTGCTCGCCGACGGCGTGCGCCTGTTCGCGACCGCCATTCCTCTGGCGATCATCACCGGCTGGAGCTACAGCGTCAGCATCATCATCATCGCCCTGGTGACGATTCTATATACCTATATTGGCGGCATTCGCGCGGTCGTATGGCTGGATGTGATCCAATGGTGTGTCTATGTGGGCGGCGCGATACTGGCCCTCATCATCCTGCTGGACAAACTGCCGCAGGGATGGGGCAGCGTAGTGGCGGCGGCAGAACCCGGCGACAAATTCAATCTCATTCAACTCGGATTCGACAAATCATTCAAAGAATTTTTCAGCTTGAATTATACCCTGCTCTCGGGTTTAATCGGCGGCGCTTTTCTCTCCATGGCATCCCATGGCACCGATCAGCTCATCGTCCAGCGTCTGCTCGCCTGCCGCGATCTGCGCGCCAGCCAAAAAGCCCTTATCGGCAGCGGCTTCATGGTCATCGCACAATTCGTGCTCTTCCTGGTTCTCGGACTGGCGCTGTACGCCTATTACGGCGGCGCGGTCATGCGCTCCGACGAGGTTCTGCCCCGTTTCATCGTCGAAGGACTCCCCGTAGGCGTCAAAGGCATCATCATCGCCGGGGTCTTTGCGGCAGCCATGGGCAACCTCAGCGGTTCGCTCAACTCCCTCGCCTCTTCCAGCATGCTGGACCTCTACAAATCGCATTGGGGCAAAAAAAACAGCGCCAAAAAGGATCTGCTCATTTCGCGCGCCTTCACCTTCATCTGGGGGGTGATCTTTGTCATCAGCGCCACCATGTTCACGGCGACCGAAAATCCTGTGGTCGAACTGGGACTGGCCATCGCCTCTTTCACCTACGGCGGGCTGCTCGGCACTTTTTTCCTCGGCCTCAGCAACAAGCGCGCCACCGAAGAGGAAGGGCTGCTGGCGATGTGGAGCGCCATCTTTTTCATGATCTGGATTATCGGGCAGAAAGGCGCGGGGCTGTACATACCCCTGGGGTTGGCGTTGCTGGCGGGCGTATGGCTGTTGCGGCGGCTGCAGAGTCTTCACACCCGGACCTTTACGCTGCTGTGGAGCTTTGCCATGGTTCTGCTCATCCTCGGCATCGACTCTCCCCCCATCGCCTGGCCCTGGTATGTTCTCATCGGCTGCTCGATCGGCTATCTCAATGGCACCCTGCTGTCGCTGTGGCGCCGTTAATAAAAAAGGCCGTTGCTTCGCCCCGAAACAACGGCCTCTCCCCTTGCAGGGCTATTTCTTCCCCTCGGTACACAGGGAATCGCAATAATTATACCACTTTTGAGAAAAAAGCGCTTAATATCTATTAAATAATCAATTATCTCGCCTTCCTTTCGGGCTCATCGCCCTTCAAATGTTGTATTTTTGCAACACCTGGAGAGCCTGTTTGTTGCAATAAATGCAACACCTTTCAAACGGCCTCAAAACGCAGGGCGCGGGCGATATCGATGGGTGTGCGTGTGGGCACGTCGCGTCCTTCAAGTTTTATGCCTTTATCATGCAGACGGCGGAATTGAGCGATATCCTCATCGTCGACGAAGATAAACGGTGCGATCTGGTTTTTACCGGCACGAAAATGCATGCCGCCAACATTAACTTCCAGGATATCGACTCCCGCTTCCACCAGATCGACGATACTTTTGGGTGTATCCACCAGCAGCAGGATACGTTCTGTTTTTACCTGATCCGAAAGCAGGACAGCGATCGTTTCCTTCAAGGTGAGGACCGACGCCGAGATATTGCTGGTGACTGCCGACATATAGATGGTCTTTTGCCAGTCGGAGGTTGCCACTTCGTCACTGCACAGCATGATGCGTTGCGGTTTGAGGACATTTTGCCAGCCCACCACCACCTGACCATGAATGAGCCGGTCATCAATTCGCACTTGAACCAAAGGCATGTTAAGTTCTCCCATCCTGCGGATAAATCGGTTTTTGCCGCGCCGCGGTATCAACAGGGTTTGCCCGGCGTCAACAGACAGACACCGCGTACCCCATCCTGATAGACTTCTTCCGCCAGTTCGGGCATTGCGAGGCTGTCGCGTTTGCTGATGAACGAGAGCACCATGGCGAGATTCAGGCCGGATAACACCTTGATGCCGGGATACTCCTTGGCGATGCCCACGGACACATTCCAGCAGCTGCCGCCGCGCAGACTGGCCATGATGAGAACGCCATCCTGTTCGGCGGCAGGTGCCGTCACCAGGGCGCGCAGACGCGAGGCGATCTCCGTAATGGACATATTGGTGACCGAAATGGCATACAAGCCTTCGTCGATACCCATGATGGTGCGCACGGCTTCAATCATGGCGTCTCCGACGGGGCCATGGGTTAACAATATTCCCTGTTTCATCTCTTTCCTTTATGGCAGGAACTGTAACGTTTCCTCCACGTCTGGTCAGGAGGCTGGATTTGATTTCCTGTTCTGGCCTTGCATTTTTTCGATCAATTGCGCATTGAATTCCTGAGCCGCGTTTTCCCCGAGATCGCGCAGTTTCTGATTCATGGCGATGACTTCGGCAATCACGGTGATATTTTTTCCCGGTAAAATGGGCAATTCAATCAACGGCAGTGAAACACCGAGAATTTCGATGAATTTTTCATCCACGCCGATGCGTTCATACTCGCGTTCTTCCGAAAACTGCTCCAGGGCGACGACAATTCCGATGACTTTTTTCCCGCGTATGGCGCGGATGCCGAACATGCGCCGGATATCGATAATTCCCAGGCCGCGGATTTCCATGTGATGTTTGAGCACTTCGCTCGGTGCGCCCTCGAGCAGGTTCATGCCGAGGCGCGTGATGTGCACGACATCATCTGCCACCAATTGATGGCCGCGCTCGACCAAATCCAGCGCCAATTCGCTCTTGCCAATCGCTGCTTCGCCGGTGATCAGCATGCCCAGGCCGTAGACATCCACCAGCGAACCGTGAAGGATTATTTTGGGCGCAAATACGGTATCCAGGTATTCGGAAAGGTGGTGGATGACGGTGGTGGTGCTGAGGGGTGTGGAAAAGAGCGTGATGCCGTTCTGATTGGCGACTTCCACAAGCTCATGCGGGGGGATATTGTTGTTGGTGATGATGATGCAGGGTAATTCGAAACCCAGCACCGTGGTGATGGTGGCGCGGCATTTCTCCGGGGTCAGCGTGCTCAAATAACCGATCTCGGTATTGCCCATTATCTGCACACGCCAATAGGTAAAAACATCGACAAAACCGCTCAAGGCCAGACCGGATCGGTGCAGCTCGCGTTCGCGGATTTTACGGCTGAAACTGCCGTTGTTGTTGATGATCTTCAAGCCGACACGGGCGTGGTTGTTCCTGTACAAATCCTCGACCGTTATAAAGGGGATCTCTTTGTGTTCTGACATGACCGGTTTGATCGATAATTAAAAAGGGTTGAGACGGCTGCAAACCATTTGAATTCATCCAGCAGCAGAGCATGCTGCCAGCGAATGGACGCAAACCCGGCTCACAAACTGTCTCAACCCGCCCATGCCTTATGATTCTGAATTAATTGTGGTTTCCACATTCTCACTGATACGTTGATTTTCAAATTCGCGCAACTTGTCTTTATACTTTTTCAACTGACGCTCCATCTTGTCGACCGCCAGATCGAGCGATTTGTACATGTCTTCACTCTTTTCAACAACAGCCAGGCGGTTTCCATAGACCTTGGCAATGAGTTCTGCGACCTGTTGTTGTTTAATATAATCCAGAATAATATCTATGTCAAGAATGCCATCGTAGTATTTTTTCAGTTTCTCCACTTGTTTATGCGCATGATCTTTTAACCGTTCCGAGGGTTTGAAGTGACGAGCCGTGAAAGTGATTCGCATGAGTTGCCTCCTTTCGGATAAAAGTACGGACCTGTGTTGCCTGATACATGCTTTGAGCGGTTTGCTTGATACTCCTCTGTTATGGCAAGTTAATAACCTTCAGCATCATTTCATTCTTTCTCACGCTTCATCGGCGCGCGGATGCGCCTGCTTGTAAATGCGACGCAGGTGTTCGGCGGAGACATGCGTATAGACTTGCGTCGTTGAAAGGCTGCTATGCCCCAGCAGTTCCTTTACCGAGAGAATATCAGCCCCTTCATCCAGCAAATGGGTTGCAAAGGTATGCCGCAGGGCATGGGGATGCGCTTTATGGCGATCCGCGACACGGCGCAAATAGCGCTGCAGGAGACGTGCGAGCTGCTGGCGTGTGAAGGGGGTACCATCATCCCGAAGCAGCAGGAAATCGGCGCCGGCGCCGCTCTGCATCAGCAGATGCTCTCTTTGCGGCAGATAGTGCCGCAAGGTTTCGATGACCTGGCGGCCCAGCGGCACAATGCGTGTCTTGTCGCGTTTGCCATGCACGCGCAAGGTCCCCTGCCACAATTGCACGTCCTTGATTTTGAGTCCGGCGGCCTCACTGATTCTAACGCCGGTGGCGTAAAAGAGTTTCAGGGAGAGCAGATCGCGAATACCGGCAAATCGGGTCGTATCCGGCAGGAGCATAACCTGACGCATTTCGCCCTGGGTCAGGAAAATGGGGAGACGCTTTGGCTGCCGGGGTGAGCGGATGGCGCGTACCGGATTGGTGATGAGAGCCGATTCCCGCACCAGAAAGCGGGCAAACGCGCGCAAGGTCGCCAGTTTACGCGCTATGGAACGTGCCGCGTAACCTTTTTGCAGAAGCGCGGCGAGATAACCGCGCACCGCAGAACGCTCAAAGTATGCCAGTTCGGGATGTTCCGTATCAAAACGATCCGCCAGGTAGAGGATAAACTGCTGCAGGTCGTTCCGGTATGCGGACCTGGTATGGCTGGTGTGGTGCTTTTCGATTTCCAGGTAGCGATCGAATCGCAGAACCCAGGTGCAAAGGATATTTTCTGCCGTTACCGTCATGCGGACTCTGCAAACCGGATTTTAGTGGCAAATTATCTGGCTGTCAAGATTGCCGTGGAACGCCAGCACCGCAAACCTCAATGGGGCCAGTGATTGGCTGTATATTGAAAATAACCTTCCGATGCGCTGTTTTCAAAATCGAGCACCACCAGCGCGATGAGATCCTGCATATCCTCAATATCCATGGAGGGCAGCTTCAGATTTACAGCGCGCTCGATGATGCTTTCCATGTCCATATCGCTTAAAAGTTCCATCTCGCGCAAGTGAAACAGGTAACCATAGGCCTGCGGAGAGATCGCCATACGCTCATATTCATTGAGTTGGCGCCAGATCGGACGGGGCAAATCTGATATCTGATTCTGAATCAACCGGTCGATGGTTTCCCCGTGGTTGAACAGCCAGGACATGGCATGGGTGATCTCTTCCTCGGAAAACCCGCGTTCGAGCAGCAGATCCATAATAAATTGTAAGTCAATATTTTCAAGAGAATTATCGCGAATCTCCTTCATGGCGTATGCAATAATCTCTAACAGACGTCGGTCCATGCTATCTCCATATGGGCGGTGGTGAATCGCACCGTTCTCTCATTTCAATATACAAATAAAAATTCCAAAAGCAAGTGCTTTCGGTCACGCGATTGGAAACCGGATGGAATAGTGCTGGAACGCACATCCCGGCCGCATATCCATCAGGCGTTTTTGCCGCAGCACTGCTTGTATTTTTTGCCGCTGCCGCACGGGCACGGATCGTTGCGACCGACGCGAGCCCCTCTGACCACCGTCGCTGTCCGGGCCGGAGCCGCTGCAACCGCTGCCGGGCTCTCGGCGTGGCTGCGTGGTGCACCCTGCTTGAACGTTTCCACCTGAGAATGCGTGGTCATAAAATTCTTGGGCTCGATGCGCCGCATCTGGCGCTCCTCCAATTCGCCACCGACGTCAAAATACTTGAAGAGGGTGGCGACCACGTCACGATTGATGCGATCGATCATCTTGACAAACAGATTATAGGCTTCACTTTTGTACTCCAGCAGGGGATCCTTCTGGCCGTAACCCCGCAAGCCGATACCCTCGCGCACCTCATCGGTCGCATTGAGGTGCTGCCGCCAGTTTTCATCGATTTTTTCCAGGACAAAATAGCGCTCATAGCGCATCGCGCGTTCGCTGCCGAGTTCTTCAATGCGTTTTTGATAAATTTGCCGCGCCCAGCGATTCAGTTGCGTCATGATTTCATTGGGATCGTAGACCTGGCCGCTGTCGTCGCTGAGACGCGGCGCCTGGCGGAACACCAGACGGCACTCGGACTCGATGCGGCGCACCTTGCTGCTGTCAAGCTCGGTTTCTCCCTCCATGACGCCGCTGATCATGGCATACACCGTGTCCTCGATCATCATCAGTACCGAATCGCGCACAATCTCTCCACTCAGCGTCTCCTGGTGGAAGCGTTCTTCGCGTTCGGCATAGGTTTCGTACCATTTCAGCGCCCAGGCGACGATATCCTCGGCAAACGAGGCGATTTCTGCGCCATCCCGGGTATCGGGCATGGCCTTTGCCGGACGCTGCATGAGGACAAATCCAAGGCGGGATGCCAGATCCGCCTGCTTCTGCTCGATGGGCGACGGGCCTGCGGCGACGCTCCGGACCATGGCCGTGAGGGCTGCCGCCATGAATTCCTCGATGGAGGCCCGATGCAGCATGGCCTCGAGATAGGCATCCCGCTTTTCGTCCATCTGCGTTCGGTATTGAATCGAAAGTTGACGTGAGAGGCGTTCTTCCAGTGGCTCTTCCGATGCCGCCGTCACATCGGGCAGCGTCACATCCCCAAAGAGGCGATGCAGGAACTTTATCTGGCGCTCATCGAGCCGGTCGGTTCTGCCGCTTCCCAAATCGATGAGGAGATAGCGCACCACCACATCGATGAAATTCGCGAGGGAAAAGAATCCCACGATACGATGGCGCATGGCTGAGGCATCGAGATGCGGCAGGCGCTCCCGAATCCAGCTCTGTATCATCTGCAGCAACTTTTCACGACGAATGGTGCGAATTTCATGGATACCGACGGGGGGCTTGCCGGAGAAGACGCGATCCAGACCGTTGAGAAACTCCTCGCCTTTCCAGGCGTGCGGTGAAATCTTCTCCGGCAGATACGCTTCCATGAGGCCGCGCAGGTAAACCATCGCCATCTCTTCGGTTTCCAGTTTCAGGAAGAGGAGGAGATCGAGTCCTTCGCGGTTCCTTGCCACGTGCTCCTGGTAATGCCGGGCGGCCCATTGTACCAGGCGCTGCTCGAGCTCTGCGGCATCGGCCGGGATGTCCTTTGCCGCCAGCCATTGCGGCGACGTCCCATAGATTCGTTCAAGCTCGTCGCGAATGCCGGTGAGATTCCATTTGGCGGTATCCCGGGTACCGGCGCTGTGCAAGCGGATTTTCAGGTGCACCAGTTCTTCCAGCGTCTGCGCAAAGGGCGTATAGCCGAGCAGGCGATGCCGCAGCTGCATCTGACGTTGCAGCCGTTCCGCCTCAATTTGTTCACCGATCCATTCGATCAGGAGTTCTTTGATCTCTGCAAATTTTAAAGGCTCGAGTTCCTGAACCGTAAAGCCGGTTTCGTTGTGGAAAAAGGCCTCCAGATTGGCCAGCAGTCCGGCCAGGTCCCATTCCGTGCGTTCGTCTTCTTCGTTAAAATAGCGTTTGGCTTTCGATTCGACAAGATCTTCCGGACCGGCGAATCCCAGCAGATTTTGCCGCCGTTTGTAGATGATTTTGCGCTGTTCATTGAGGACGTTGTCGTAATCCAGCAGGTGCTTGCGAATCTCAAAGTTGCGTTCTTCCACTTTCTTCTGGGCTCTTTCGATGGAACGCGTGATGAGCGGATGTTCAATGCGCTCGTTCTCTTCCATGGGCCCGAGGCGGCTCATCATGGTGGTGATCCGGTCGGAACCGAACAGGCGCATCAGATCATCTTCCAGCGAGAGGTAGAAGCGCGACGAGCCGGGGTCGCCTTGACGGCCGGAGCGGCCGCGCAGCTGGCGGTCGATACGGCGCGCCTCATGTTTTTCGGAACCGATGATGTGCAGTCCGCCGCGCCTGGCCACCTCATGATGAAGCTTGATGTCCGTGCCGCGGCCTGCCATGTTGGTGGCGATGGTGATGCTGCCGGGCAGACCCGCTTTGGTGACGATCTCCGCTTCCTGGCGGTGGAATTTGGCGTTCAAAACGGTATGGAAGCGGCCGGATTCCAATTCATGGGTGACATCGCCTTTCTTGAGCCAGTTGGCAATGGGAACGCCGCGCTGCGTCAGCATATCGCTGAGCAGCTGGGAGACTTCCACGGAGATGGTGCCGACCAGCACGGAACGTCCCTGTTCATGCATGGAGATGGCTTCTTCGACGATGGCATTGTATTTCTCTTTCCGGGTGCGGTAAATGACATCGTTTTCATCGTTGCGAATGACCGGTTTATTGGTCGGTATGACCATGACCTCGAGTTTGTAGGTGCTGAAAAATTCCTGGGCTTCGGTTTCCGCGGTTCCGGTCATACCCGCCAATTTATCGTAGAGCCTGAAAAAATTCTGGATGGTGATCGTAGCCAGCGTCTGCGACTCGGCCTGCACCTCCACGCCTTCCTTGGCTTCGAGGGCTTCGTGCAAACCATCGCTGTAACGGCGGCCCGGCATGAGCCGGCCGGTGAACTGGTCCACAATCATGACCGCATTGGCGCCCTTTTTCCCGGAGACGCGTCCGCGCAAGTCGGCATCATCCAGGGCTTTGACGACATAGTCGACGTCGCGATGATAGAGGGTGTAGGCGCGCAGCAGCTGCGAAATATTCTGCACCCGTTCCTCGATGGCGGTGTACTCTTTCCAGAGGTTGTCGCGCTGCTCTTCAAGGAGGCGGCGCGGTTTGCGTTCAATATGAATCCGCAGCCAATGTTCGATCTCCTCGCTGGTCAGGGATGTTTTGGCGGAATGGGCTTTAAAAATCAGTTCATTCATTTCGCGGTCATCGAGCTGAAAATGTTTGCCGCGCAAATGGGCTTTATCTTTGGCGAGCAGACTCTCGAACTCGGCCTGGGTCGTCGCTTTTTTCGTCGCCAGTAACAGCACCTCCTCGCGAAACCGGTGCAGTTCATCGCGATAGGAAAAGAATGGCAGCCCTTCGAGCAGGAGAGCGCGCGCCGTCTTTTTCAGTGCAACCGGGAGGCCGTGATCGTCGAGAACAAAAAGGAGCTCCTGTTCCAGATCGGGACTGTTGGTGAGATGCAGCAGGCGCTCCCAGATTTGCTGACGCGAAGCGGAAGCGCCGCGCAGGAGGTTGAGCCCGTTGTCCGATAAACCGAGGAACGCGGTGCTCTCCGGCCTCAATTCATGTGCCGGGGCATCAAACTCAAAGTAGCGATGGAGATGGCGGCTTTTCTCCACAGCGCTCATATCCGGATTTTCAAACCATTCAAAGATAACCTGCATGGTGCGATGCAGGCGTTCGACCTCCTCAAACTGGCGTGAGAGACTCGCTACCGGTTGTTCCTGAGGAAATGCGGTGGCGAGAAAATGATCCAGGCTCAGGCGCAACCGGACGGGCGCCCCCCCCAAAGCGGCGGCGTTCTGCTGTTTCCATTCGCTTATTTTTTCCGCCACTGCAGCAAAGGGAAGGCCCAGCAGCCGATCCAGTTCCGCAGCCGCCAACCCGACATATCGTCCTTGCGGATCGAGGTTAAAGATGCGTCCCGCCTGATTTTTTTCGCGACGGAGTTCCTCATCGAGTTGCTGGATGAGAGCGTGTGTTTGCGATGCGTGACCGGAGAGGATGGCGGCCGCCTCCGTGGTGAATTGGAAGCGGCGTGTCCCCGGATCGATGCGCCACCAGGTATCGCCTGTGTCGAGCTTGTGGAGTTCATCGACATCGCGCTCGATCTCTTCAATCGCCATGACGCGTTCGGCGTAATCAAAGCCGCTTTGATTGAGGGTGCGGTCCAGCAGATTCTGGATACCGCGATCGCGTTCTTCGACCAGGCTGCGGTCCGGAAGGATGTATAAATCCGGGTTGCCGCCCAGCATGGCGATGCGTCCCTTTTCAGCGATGTGACGCGGTATGGCGCCTTTGCCGGTGAACTCGAAATACTCCTGGCGGCGTTCATCCAGCGTATCTGTGCTCCCGGTTGCCAGCAGTGCCGTCATCTTGCTGATAGCGGGCAGCAGGGAGAGATCGCCGTCGAAATGGCGGATCAGGATCGCGGTCACGCCGTCGGGGCGCAGGGCCGTGGGGGCGTTGCTGCTCTTGTCAAGTTCGAACCACAAGCCGGCCCATTCGCGGCGAAGCTCGGCTTCGACGCGATTCGCCGCATCGAAGGCATCCATATCCTGCAGCAAATCGGCGTAATTTTGCACCAGTTCCGTATAGAGGGGAGCGGCATTGCCCGCGAGCAGAAAACGCTTCGCCTCTTCGGTGAGGCCAACCACCATGCGCTCCAGTTTTCTGGAATTAAGGTAATAGTGCCGCCAGGCGGCGGATTTATCGATTTTTTGCTGCTGGGCGCTTTCCGATACCTGTTGGGCCAGTTGAGCGATACGGGCAGCCAGTGCAGCGGCGGCATCGATCAGCGCCTCATCGGCTATTTTCCCGGGTGCGGCCAGCACAACCTGTCCAGCCGGGGTGATGCCGTTGCAGAGACCGCTGACGGGATCCTGGGTATAGAAACGCTGGACATTTTTCTGCTCCGCCACAGCGCCGAGGCGTTCATCGAGGCGGTCCAGTAGCTCGATTTTGGCGACGAGGTCCTGATCGCGTCCGCCCGAAAGAAAAATGCGGCCTTTTTCCGTGATATCAACCACATGCGATTTCTCGTCGATGGTATAATAGAGTTCACCATCGACGCTGCCCATCTCCTTGTTGATTTCGTGTTCACTTTGGATGCCTTCGATCAATTTTTTGACCCAAAACTCGGAGGTGAGTAATTCGAGGAGCTGGGCATTTTTGGGATCACCGCGGTGTACGCGCAGGAGCGCCATGCCGGCAGCCTCTTCGTCCTGCTCCAGCAACTCCTTGCCTTTACGCAGCAGTTCCGCGATCAAATCTTTCTGGCGGCGATAGAGATTGGCGACGATGGGTTTGAGTTCGTAATAAATGTTGCGCGGTGCGCCCACGGAACCGGAGATGATCAAAGGCGTACGGGACTCATCGATGAGCACACTGTCGACTTCATCAACGATGGCATAATTGAGCTTGCGCTGCGCGACGCTCCAGACATCGGTGGCCATGTTGTCGCGCAGATAATCGAAACCGAACTCATTATTGGTGCCATAGGTAATATCGGCGTTATAGGCCTGACGGCGTTCTTCCGGCGTCATTTCGCCGTGCAGCGCCGCGGCGGTCAAGCCAAGAAAATCAAATATTTTTCCCATCCATTCACAGTCGCGTTGGGCGAGATAATCGTTGACGGTGACCAGATGCGCACCTTTGCCGGTCAGTGCATTGAGATAAAGCGGCATGGTGGCGACCAGCGTTTTGCCTTCGCCCGTTGCCATCTCGGCGATTTTGCCCTGATGCAGGACGACGGCGCCGAGAATCTGGACATCATACGGCACCATATTCCATACGATTTCCTGGCCGCGGACCAGCCATTTGCGGCCGATGAGGCGACGGCAGGTCTCCTTGACGGCAGCATACGCCTCCGGCAAAAGGTCATCGACCGTCGCGTCTTCACGGGAAAGCCGATACCTGAATTCCTGGGTCTTGGCTTTCAGTTCGTCATCGCTGAGTGATGCAAACGCCTCGGCATGGCGATTGACTTCCGCGACAACAGGCCACATCCGCTTGACTTCGCGTTCGGTGCTGGTGCCGCCCATAAATTTGGAAAAAAAGGTAGAAATTGAACTCATATTGGATTCCTTAAAAAGAGAACGCCGCTCGCACCTGGAGCGGCGATGAAAAATATATGATTATGAAACGCACGATCACTCAGGATGTTTCGCTGTTTTCCGGGCCATGTCCCTCTTGCAAGCCGCGCCCGGTTTTAACCAGTTGTTGTGTCTTTTTGAGATCGAGCAGCACCGCATCGAGGATACCGTTGACAAAACGGCCGCTCTGTTCCGTGCTGTAGAGTTTGGACATCTCGATAGCCTCATCGATGGAGACCTTGGGCGGGATATCCCAGAAGTAGAGGAACTCACAAATCGCCATGCGCAGAATGATGCGGTCGATGATGGCGATGCGGTTAAAATCCCAATTGGTGACATGCTTTTTGATATGGGCATCGAGTTCGTCGCAATGAGTTGTGGTCTTTTCCGCCATCTCCTGCACGAATTGGACGATGAGCGTGTCTTCCGCGTGGAAAGTCAACACGCTGCGCAGCACCTGAGCGATGGGATCGCCCGATAATTCATGGGCATACAGACCCTGCAAGGCGATCTCACGGCCGCGCCGCCGCGATCCAGGCGCGGAGGCGTGATAGATGTCCTCATCTTCGTGAGGGGGATTAGCGGATGTAGTGATGCCAGCCATAGATGTCTTGTGTCTCGCCGTTTAGGTATTCGAAAAAGCGCGTCTGCAGTTTATGGGTGATGGGCCCGCAGCAGCCCGCACCGATCACTTCCCGGTCTATGGAGCGAATGGGGGTGATTTCAGCGGCCGAACCCGTGAAGAAAACCTCATCCGCGATATAAAGCATTTCGCGTGGAATCTGGGTTTCAACCACCGTGAGTCCCATTTCATGGGCCAGGGTGATGACGCTCGCCCGGGTGATGCCGATGAGAATGCTGGCGGAACCGGGCGGCGTATAGAGGACGCCGTCACGAACCACGAATACATTTTCACCACTGCCTTCACTGATAAATCCGGCGACGTCCAGGGCAATCCCCTCGACATAGCCGTCCGCATTGGCTTCCTGCTTGATGAGCTGGGAATTCATATAGTTGGCGCCCGCTTTGGCCATCGCGGGCATGGTGCTGGGCGCCATTCTGCGCCACGAAGAGATGCGCACATCGACGCCGGTGGCCAGGGCTTCATCGCCAAGGTATTTGCCCCAATTCAGTGCAGCGACGGCCACATCCACCGGACAGTTGCGCGGATCTACACCCAGGGAAAAGTAACCGCGGTAGACGACGGGGCGCAGATAAGCCGCATTGAAACCATTCTTCTTGACGACATCGTTGCAGGCCTGTATGATCTCTTCCCGGGAATAGGGTACTTTCATCCGGTATATTTTTGCCGAGTCAAAGAGGCGCTGAATGTGTTCCTTGAGACGAAAAATCGTCGACCCTTTGGGCGTTTCATAACAGCGAATGCCTTCGAAGACACTGGAGCCATAGTGCACGACGTGCGACATGACGTGAATTTTTGCATCCTGCCACGGGATGAATTCTCCATTCATCCATATCAGGCTTTTTTCATCTCTCGGATCCATCATCGACTCCTCTTTGTGCGTACATCATTCATTTCATGGCGCGGCTCGCGGCGGTGGCATGCCATCAGCGTATATCCTTGAGCCGTAATTGTATCATTTTGCGCCCCATGTATTCATTCTCTTCCAGGAGGTAAGTCAAATCCAGGCCGCGCTCGGTCTGCTGCGTCCGCGGCAGATGAGCGCCCATGCCGAAGCCTATGGCTTCAAAAACGGCATTCCCTTCGCGCACCTTGAATTTGAGATGATTGCCGCCGACGATGACCGGATTGCCCACGACCTGCAAATTGCGCGACATGAAGACCGGGCGCATGTTTTGCGGGCCATAGGGGGCGAACATGCGCAACAATTTGATAAACGTCTCATCGATCTCCTGCAGATGCAGTTCCGCCTCGATGGCCAATTTCGGGATCAGCTGTTCACCATCGAGACGCGCGGCAGCCACCGCCTCGAATCTTTCACAGAAAGCGGGGATATTATTTTCCTCGATGGACAAACCCGCGGCATACTTGTGGCCGCCAAATCCGATGAGAAGGTCTTCGCAACTTTTCAGGGCATCATGCAGATCGAACCCCTCGATGCTGCGCGCTGATCCTTTGCCCACGCCATTTTCGATGGAGATCAGGACCGTTGGGCGGTAAAATCGCTCGACAACGCGCGAAGCCACGATACCGATCACGCCCGAATGCCATCCGCGTTGATATAAAATCAATGCCCTGGTGCGTTCGTCCTGGAATTTCTGTTCGGCCAGTACCAGGGCCTGGCGGAAAGTCTCTTCGTCGACATTTTTGCGGTGACGGTTTTCCTGTTCGAGGACATTGGCGATCTCCAGTGCTTCAGCGGGGTCGGATGTACTGAGCAGTTTCACGGCGCGCTCGGCGTCTCCCATGCGCCCCACCGCATTGATGCGTGGTGCCAGGATGAAGACAATATGCCCGGTGCTGATATCCTTGCCGGAGAGTCCGGCGACCTGAAACAACGCCTTGATGCCGAGGTTTTCGCTCTCGTTGAGGCGATCGAGTCCCGCCTTGACAAAGATACGATTTTCATCGACCAGCGGCACGATGTCAGCCGCCGTGCCGATGGCGACCAGTTCGAGATAATTTTCGAGAATGGAGAGGTCATATTTCATGCGCAGCAGCAAGCCCTGGCAGAGCTTGTAGGTAACGCCCACACCGGCCAGCTCGCGGAAAGGATAGGGGCAGTCGTTGCGTTTGGGATCCAGGACAGCCAGTGCATTGGGCAGTGTTGGCCCGGGTTCGTGGTGATCGCTGACCAGCACATCCATGCCCAGACTGCGCGCCAGCTCGATCTCCGCGTGTCCGGTGATACCACAATCGACGGTGATGATGAGGCCGGTTCCCCGCTCTTTGGCCGCCTCGATGCCCTGGGGCGAGAGGCCGTATCCCTCCAGTTGGCGATCGGGGATATAGTAGTCGACATTGGCACCGAGTTCCCTGAGGATGAGATAGAGAAAGGAGACGGAGGTGATGCCATCGACATCATAATCACCATAGATGAGAATTTTTTCATCGCTCAAGACGGCGCGGCGCAGGCGCTCCACGGCCTGATGCATATCCCGCATGATGAAAGGATCATAGAGAAGATCGAGCGAAGGCCGGAAAAATCGTCTTGCGGCGTCAGCATCTGTAATCCCCCTGCGCAGCAACATCTTGGTGATGATTTCGGGAATTCGCAGGCTTTGTGATAGTGAATTGACTTCCTGGGATGAAAATTCATCGAGAAGATCCCATCGCAGTTGCATCGATTGGCTACTCCGACGATATGGGCAAATTGCGCCGTTGATATGGATAAATACATCATTTATTACTGCAGGAAATAATGAATCTCCAAAGCAGGCCTGTAAGCCGAATTCTGTCATCCCGCACATGCGGGAGAGATGATCATCTATCTAGGATGCGAGTTGCCCCGCACCTCCAGCGACCTACCCGAGGGTCGAACGAGACGAGCAGCCTCTTCCCTCCTATTTGGTCTTGCTCCGGGTGGGGTTTACCAGGCTCCTGCTGTCACCAGCAGGACGGTGAGCTCTTACCTCACCCTTTCACCTTAACCCCGGAAGCATCCGGGGATGTCTGCTTTCTGTGGCACTTTCCCCGCCTCACGACGGGTCCGCGTTACGGACCACCCTGCTCTGTGGAGTTCGGACTTTCCTCATGCTGGTCTGCCAGGCAGTCAGCACGCGATCATCCAGCCTGCTTTGGAGAATATTTTGTATCGCTGCGATCTGTCCCGCATCACTCGCGTTCCGGGTCCCATAGCATAATGCGCCCGCAAACCTCGCAGAGGAATAACCGGTTCATCATACGAATTTCAAGCCCTCTCTGCGGCGGGATGCGCGAGGAACACTGGTTGCAGGCGCCATCCTTGAGAAAAGCGACGGCGACACCGCTGCGCCCATGACGAATGCGTTCATAGGTGCTGAAAATGGGCCGTGACAGGCCCGAAGTAATTTCATGACGTCTGCTGAAGAGTTCGTGTTCCTGCTCATGGGTTTTGGCCAGCATCTCGTCCAATTGGCGCCGGTTTTCGGAGAGTACATTGCGTTGCTCTTCCAGCTGTGGTATCAATTCAGCCAACTCCGTTTGCAGGGCCTTTTCCTGATCCTCAAGTTCCAGTACGTTGTATTCATGCTGGTTGATGGCGCTCTCAGTCGTCTCCAGTTCGAGGGTTATGGCATCGTACTCTTTATTGGTTTTCACCTGATAGAGTTGGCTCTGGTAACGTTTGAGCTTTTCGCGCAATGTGTCGACTTCAGCGTTTAACGCTCGCATTTCGGCCTGCGCGGTCGCGATGCGCTGCTGCCGGTCTTTGACCGTCGCTTCCAGTTCGAGCAGCTCGGCCTCTAACGCATTGATTTTCTGTGGCAAATCGCCTTTGGAAAGTTCCAGGGTGCGGAGTTTGGCATCGATTTCTTGGAGCTTTATCAAAGCTGCCAGGGTTTCTCTCAAAGAAGTCTCTCCTCAATTATGGCAAATCGGCTTGGTCCTTTGGCATAAAAAAAGTGCACCTGAATGGATGCACTTTTAAGCATAAACAACATGACGGGTTACGCCGGCAAATCCGTGTGCCTCGGGCTTTATTTCATTGGTTTTCTTTTGCATGCGTCCAATCAACATCATGGTAGAAAAGAACTAGACTGCAAATTCGTACAACACAAAGGCCACAAAGAGCACGAAGGGAATTAATTGATTAAATATTATAAAATTAACACTTAAATTATAATTGTTATATACTTCGTGTGCCTGGTGGGCTTTATGTGAGAAAACAAGGTTTTGAAACCTGTCGTACCAACTTATATTATATTCAAGTGCGTTACAGCTGTTGTTACCCTGTTTTATGAATAATTCAGGCTAACAAAGTGATAGAAAATACAGTTTTAATGGCAAAAATGCAAGAAAAAATTATGCCGGTGAGTAATACCTCACTGACGGGGGGGAAAGCTGTTACAAGCGGCGGATAAGAATGTCCGCCCTCCCATGAGTGAGGTATTATGCCGGTGAAAAAAGGGTGTATGCCCCATCGCGCATAATTTCTTCCTCCCTTCCATCCTTGTACTGCAGCCTGACCGAGGAGACGAGGATGGCGGGCTGCGTTTGCGGAATGTAGATGCGGTCGATATGCACCAGTTCCCGGGGTGAGGAGAATTGCCCGGCCCCGACAAAACCGCCGAAGTGGTCACTGCGGCCAAAAGCGATATGTAATCCCAATTTTTCATCCAGCAATATTTCTCCGACCGGCATCACGCCAAAATCAGCGAGTACGCCGAATCCGAGTTCTGCAATGTTGCCATAGGCGGGTTCATTCTTCAGCTGCTCATTTTCCATTCTGGCGGCACGGCCCTCTCCATAAGCCTCACGCGCGCGATTTTTTTCCACATGATAGAGAACGATTTCCTGACCAAATTGTACCGGCAAATCGCCCTGCGTCTGACTGACAACATCTCTCTCCCCTTCATAGGGAACGATGTAGGTTTCACCGCTGGGCAAGTTACCCACCATCCCCGCTTCCGGAAAACGTCCGGCACTCAAGTGGGCCGTGCGGTAGCGCAAATCGAGTTTGAAAAAATAACTGGCGGTATTGTTGACGAGAAAAAAAATGTGCGCTGCCTCCGCAACATCGAGCTTTTGCTTGATGATCTGCAGCCGCCGCGCAATTTCCCGGTAATCAACCTGCAAGGCCGGCAGCATGGAGGCTGAAAAGCCGGGCATGGTGGCCGCACGGAAACCATGGGTACGCGCGGCAATTTTCAGAGGGGCCGTGGTCGAGTATTGCGTCGGCGCGAGGAATAGCTGCGCCTCATCGAAAAGAGTCTGTGCAGAAATCGGATGACCGTGTGCTGCCAGTTCGTGGGCGTATTGGGGCAGTTCCGCCTCGATGCCATAAAAATAATCGGGCAAATCGCCGTTATTGGTGCCGACATTGGCGTAGGCGTTCAACCAGACTTCCTCGAGTCTGAGGGTTTCGCGCGCCACGTGCAGCATATCCCGAAGCTGCACCGCAAAGGCGCGGCGTTGCTGCCATACTTTTTTATCTTCAGTGGAATCCGATGGCAAATCCACCAGAATCGCCAGCCGCTTGTCCTGAGGCAATCTCGGGAAAACGGCCTGGATCAGATCGGTTAGTTGTGACGCCCCAAGTTTCTCAAAACCCATCTCATTTCCACCGTTATTTGATACTTCGATTCGGGTGTATATCCCAGCATTATTTTAACATAGTGTTGGCAACATTAAAAAGCAAGAACATTTTTCCCCATACCCTGCAGAGTACGCCCTTCAAGGGAAGCCGGTGATTATCTGCTTGCGTTACAGCAAATTTATCACTATTTTTTTCAAGTTCGTTATGGCTCCATTCACCAAGCAAGGAGTATCAAGTATGAAACAAGGTGTATCGCGCAGGGCGTTCTTACAGACCACGGCAGCCGCGGGACTCGCACTGGGAAGCGGTGCTCTTGCGCATCAGCCCCCTCTTGTCGAAGAGAATACGCAAAGCCCTGAAATGCCGTTTCGCACACTGGGTCGCACGGGTCTGAAGATGACCCTCCTCGGCTTTGGTGCCATGCGCACCTCTGACCCCGCCCTCATCCGCAAGGCCCTTGAGATGGGCATCAACAACATCGATACCGCACGCCGCTATATGGATGGACACAATGAGGAGATCGTCGCCAAAGCGGTCGCTGAATTGCGCAAGGACATCATCATCACCACCAAGATTCCGCCGGGGAGTCCGGAACAGATGCGTGCAGATGTGGAAGCGAGCCTGAAAGCGCTGAATACGGACTATATCGATATTCTCCTTCTCCATGCCCTCAAACGCGAAACCGATCTTGCAAATCCCGACTGGCTCGCGTTTCTTGACGAGGTGAAAAAAGAAGGCAAGGTGCGATTTGTCGGTTTTTCCACCCATACCAATATGGATCTCTTGCTGCTTGAAAACCTCAAAGAGGCGTTTTTCGACGTCGTACTGACCGTCTACAATTTTAAAAGCAATGAATCCCTCCGTGATGCCATCGTAGCGGCCGCCGAGGCCAATATCGGCATCATCGCCATGAAAACCCAGGCGGGTGGCTATGAAGATGCCGCCATGGGCGCCTTGAGTGCACACCAGTCCGCCCTGAAATGGGTCATGAATGATCCCCATGTGGCCAGCACCATCCCCTCCATGGTCACCTATGATCAACTCGAAGAGAACTTTAAGGTGATCGACAGCAAGTTGGGCTGGATGGATCGCAAAACGTTGCATCGCTACGGACAGGTCATCGATGAAAGATTGTGCCGGATGTGCGGACGTTGCGCCGGCCAATGCTCCGCCGGCGTCGCGGTGGGCGACATCCAACGCTGTCTCATGTATGCGGAAGGGTATCGGGACATGGGTCTGGCGCAGTCGAACTATGCCGCCTTGTCGGCAGCGGAGAATCTGCAGGCATGCCGCAGCTGCAATGGCTGTACGGTTACTTGTGCACACGGTGTCAACATAAGCGCCAATCTGCGACGTGCGCAGCAAATTTTCACCTGAGAGGTATGGCATGGGACGGATCATTCACTGGGTGCTGGGCTGCATGCTGATCGCCGGCTACCCGCTCGACGCCGCAAGCCTGGATCACTATTTGCCCATTCCGGATAGAGCGCAAGGATGGCAGTTTGATGTCGAACCAACCCGCTATACAGAAGAAAATCTTTTCGAATACATAAATGGCGAAGCCGAACTCTATCATGATTATGGTTTCGTGGAGATGATCACTGCGGCCTATGTACGCGGTGAGGAGTATTCTTTCACCTATAGCGTCGACATCTACCATATGGGCTCGCCATTGAACAGCTTCGGGATCTACAGCAGCTATCGCCATCCCGGCGCCAACCTGATGGACCTCGGCGCAGAAGCGACGGTTTCCGAATTGAATTTGCGGTTTTACAAGGGACCCTTTTTTGTGCAGATCAATGCGGGATCGCTGGCGCCGGAGCTTCATGCCCTCATGATAGAGACCGCACGCTGGATCGCCGAACAAATGCCGGCATCGACGCGCCCCATGGAACTGGGCTTCCTGCCCGCCGCGGATCAAATCGAGAGTTCCCTGAAGTATATCACCAGGGGTTTTCTCGGCCAATCCGTCTTCCCGGCCGGCTTGACCGCGCTCTATGACGCCGGTTCGGATACCCTGCAAGCCTTCGTGGTCCTGACCAAGACCGCGGCAGAGGCGGAGCGTGCTTTTCAGGTCTACGGCAGCCACCTCCGCACTCGTGGAAAAGAGCTCGCCGCAGCCCCTGGTGAAGTGGAAGCGGACATACCCCATCAGGGGCGTGTCCTCGCCGTGCGCCATCTGCACTGGATTGTGGGATGCATCGGACACCAGGAGCGCCGCAGTGCCGACACGCTGATCGGCCATCTCCTGACGGCGTTGGGGGAATGAAGAACCCATACCGGGGCGCGACAGGGTGTCAAAAAACGCCGGGCTTGCGAAAATAGAACCACTGCGGCTGGGTTTGCCAGCCGGTCTTGGGCCGCATCTCCCTTGTTGCCGCGAACGGCGCCACGCGGCGATCATATCTATCCAACAGCTCTTCTGCCAGCCACTCATCGTTCATCACAATATGGGTAAATGGCCCGGAATGAATGGCCTGCTGCACTGCCTGGCGCAAGCCCGGATCTCCATGGCGCGCTGTGCTGCGCAGGACATCATCGATGGCGCAGCGATGGGCCATGGCGGGATGCCCCGCCAGTACGGCGAGGTGTCCGCTGTCGGGCATCCACACAGGCCCTGCGACGACGGCCAACTGCCGTACCATTTCGTCTCGTACCCGAATCTCGTCCTTGTTTGGCGTCCAGTCACGCGGATCATAGAGCGCCATCAGCAGCTGCATGAACAGGAATCCCCACACCAGGCTGTTTTTCTTTCCCATGCTTTTCATCCCCTGATGGGCACCGCTGGCGGCCAGCATGGCCAAAACGGCGTGGCCGGGGATGGCGACGTTATGATAGGAGCCTGAGGGTATCTGCGAAATCCAGCTGCCCAGCACGATCGCCCCCGCGAAAAATAACCAAAAAACGCCCTCTTCTGTCATGCGGATTACCCGCTTGATCAGAAACGCCAGCGCAAAGGCGGAAGCGATGGGCAACGGCTGGATGAAATAGTCCAGCCAAAAATGGTGAATGCGCCAGAGGATGAAGGGGTGATCCCGGGGAACCTGCACACAATAATAAGAAAACCATCCGCCTGAACGCCACTCAAGCCAGAGAGTGCCCGCCAGGATTACCATCGCATACGCCACACTGAGTTGCCAGGCGCGCGCCCTGGGCAGGTGCCACCACGCATAAACGAGCATGGGCAGAGCGATCAGCACGCCGGTCTGCTTGCAGAAAAAGGCAAGAGCCAGCACGACGCCCGCCAGGATGGTTGAGGATGCCGCGCGGCCGTGGCGCAGCAGGAACCCGCCGGAGAGCAGCAGGGCCAAAAACAGGCTATCGACGCGCGCCAGGCTCCACCAGGCGCCGGAGCATTCATAGGTGGCGGCGAAAAGGGAGACGGCCAACCAGGCGGCAGCCCGCGAACCGGTTTCGCGCCAACTCCACCACGCCATCAGGCCCATGCTGAACAATATCGATACAATCGATAGCAGCCTCAATCCCCACAATTCTGCTCCCCCCAGGGTTGCCAGGAAAGCGCCGAAGTAGAAATAGAGCGGTGTATAGGAAAATGGAATGAACTCCAGCGAGGGCGCCACATAGATGGCCTGGTGCTGCGCCAGACGGTGAACATGCTCCAACATCCCCCCTTCCATCCACTCCAATTCATAGGGAAAGCCGAGATGATGCCAGGATATATAGAGAAAACCGGCAAGAAACAGAATCCCCAGTCCATGACAGGCCGCTGGCACGCCAAACCGTAGCAGGCGGTTGAAGCGCCATGAGGATATATGCAGGAATCGTACTGCTTGCATGAATTTCTTGATTTTGCCTGGTTATATGGTTAATTTCTGTCATGAAAGACCATTGGCACATGGGCGCCTGGCGCGTGCGCCGAACCTCGATATGGTTCTGGAGCCTGCTCCTTTGTTTTTCCGGCACCGCGGATATGCTTTTCCGTCCGGCAGCGCCGCAATTTGATTTCAAGACGCTTTATTGTGCTGCGGCCGTTGCCCGGGAAGGGGGCGATTATTACGATCTCACCACCTTGCATGCCATGGCAGCGCATCACGGTCTGCCGCAGCCGGTATGGCCCTACCTCTATCCGCCCTTCCTGGCCGAATTTGCAGCGCCTCTGACTTTTTGGCCCTATCAGGCCTGCGAGAAGGGATGGATGATCGTCCATATTTTTGCGGGCGCCTTCATCGTGGCCTCGGGGGTGAAACTATCGCGCAGGCGCGATGCCGCCAAAGCGGCGACTCCCATCACCGTGCACCCGCTTCACCTGGCAGCGGTGGCCGGACTATTCCATCTGCTCGCGTTCCGTCACAATCTCTTCATGGGCCAGATCAATGTGCTGGTGCTCCTGGCGATATCGGCGAGCCTTGTTGCCTGTGCCGCAAAACGCGATGCGCTCAGCGGCATGGCGCTGTCGCTTGCCATCGTGATTAAAATGTCACCCTCCATCCTGCTGCTCTATTATGCCGTGTCAAGACGGCCGCGTATCCTGGTGGCCTGCCTGCTCTGCGCCGTCGTCCTCTTGCTGATGACGCTGCCTCTTTCCGGTCTGCAAAAATGGCTGCACTTTGGCCAGCTGCTGCCGCAACTCGCACCCGGAGAGACCGTGGCGGGACTTTTCCCGCCCGATTCCCTGTACAATTTTTCACTGGCTGGCTTTCTCAGCCGTTTGATTTCTTCCCACACCCTCGTGCGCGGGCTCGCTGCTGCGTTCGCTGCGATGCTTCTCATCGCCAGCTATCGCTGTGCGCGTCCGCACCTCCGCCAGGCTCCCGAATATCTGCTGCTGCCGCTCCTCACCCTCATGATCATCGCATCGCCGTTGAGTTATATCCACCACATCATCTATCTCTTCCCCGGCATCTGCTGGTTGGCAGGGCATACGGACAGCGCGTCAAAACGCGCGCTGATACTCTGCGGTTTGCTCATCGGCGCCGCTGCCGTGGCCGCGGTGGATTTCCCGTCGCGCTATCCCTGGTATCTCACCCGCCATGCACTGAACGGATGGAAAGCCATTCTCTTCACCTCACTGAATTTATATGCCCTGCTGCTGGTTCTCCTGTTCAGCTGTCTGCTGACCCGGATGCCCTCACAGACCCTTCCTGAAAACGCTCATAAATCAGCAGATTCTTGTACTCATTGAGCGGGAAAGTCGCCAGCAAGCGATAGCCCCCCAAATGGTTCATGCGCTCGTAAAGGGCAAGGTGCATGGGGTGCATCGTGACATCCGCGGGCTCTTGCCGGTCATTGAGCGCGATAAAGCGCGGCCGAAAGGAAAAGACATAATCGGCATAGGCATCCAGATCCTGATTCTTCCAGAAACGGGGGATCGTCTTGTCGGTGAGACCGATGATATCGATGATATGCGTTTCCGTCAAATACCCGATGACGCCCACTTCGTTGACCACCAGGACGTCGCCAGGGTCCGCATGGCGTCGCAGAAAGTGTGCGATTTGCCGATGGGCACGGCTGTGCATGGCTGGATTGATGTTGGCGCCTGTTTTCACCGACTCGGCGCCGAACCAGAATGCGACCAGGTTAAAAACGATCAGCACAGTGAGCCCGGAGATCATTTTCCACGGCGCCGTGCGCACACCGGCATCGCCCTGCAGCAGCCGGCCGAGCGCTGCAAAAGCGAACAGCGCCATCAGGGGGAGCGCCGGGACGTAAAAGCGGCCGAAGCTCATCCAGTCGAAACCGCTGAACCAGATAAAAAATAACGGGCAGACGAGCACAGCCGCCAGCATGAGGTCGCATTTTCTGAAATAGTAAAGTACATACAAAATGGCAAAGAACAACAGCACTTCATTCCAGGGAAAGCTCGCCCAGGTATAGCTGATAAAAGTACGCGTGTGCCAGATCAGGTAGTCCAGGATACCCGACTGTGTCTTGATTTTTGCATAAAATGTATTGGGAAGAGGCGATTGATAATAGAGCATCCGCCACACGGTGAGAGCGCCGAGGCAGAGGATGGGGAGAGCCAGGGGGGTCAAGCGGCGCGGCCGGCGCATCCACAGAAAAAGGGCCAGCGGGGCGATGAACAAGAGGCCTTCCGGGCGGGTCATCAGCAAGGTGGCGGCGGTCACAGCCGCCAGCCAGGGTCTCTCCTTCACGATCAGGGCGGCAAAAAGAATGATCTGAAAGGCATAAAAGAGGGTTTCCATGCCGGATATGGCATAATAGACCATCCCGATGCTGGTGCTCAGATAGAGTCCGAGAAAAATAACCAGGGGTTCGGCGGCCCCAAAATGGCGGCGGAAAATATGCATCGCAAGCAGCAGCGTGGCGATGCCGCAGAACACGCCCATGATCTTGGATATCCCTTCCAGTTCCACACCGAGCGCGTGCCATGCCGCCAGAATCAGCACCCAGAGCAAATTGGAGTAGCCTTCGACGCGTTCCCCCGGATTGAAGACGAGTCCGTGACCTTCGGCCAGATGCACGGCGTAGCGGAAGGAGATGAAGGAGTCATCGAGGGTGGCATCCCGGAGCACGAGGCAGAGGATGATAAAGAGCGTCACGATGGCAACTGTGGCGCCCCCCTTTTTCAGGGAAGGAGAAATGTTCAAGGCCATATCGATCTACTCAACGTTCTTCAGGATGAATTGTCTGATTTCATGCCGGGTGTTTCTCAGATCGCTGAAAGGCCAGCGCCGGCGGTCGTTGATATCGTATTTCAGAGTGGACTGATAAACAGGTTGGGTGAAACAGGCCTGTATCTGTCCGTTGATATGGAGCTGGCCGAGCAGATAGAGGAGCGCCATGAGTGCCAGCCGCGGGCGCCACGTCGTCGCGGCCTGCCAGAGTCGCACAAAAAGGGTCACCAGGAGCGCCGCCACGGCAAAAGCCGGCAGGCCGAGCAAGCGGGGTGAAGCATCGAGCATGTTGGGCAGCGTGGCGATCACCCACCATGCCAGCAGGAAGCGAATCACTCCGTAATCCTGTAGAAGGATGTGCTTTTTATCCCGGACACTGCGGAGGAAGAGAATGACCACCGCAGCCAGGAGGATGGCGGTGAGCCAGCCTGGCATCAGGAAGAGCGGGTATATCGCCGTGAGCAGCGCCTCGAAGTAGCGGATCGCCATGCCTGCCCAGGCGATGAGGGGATGGCTGGCGACCCAGGCGTTTTCGGAAAAACCACGCTCCCCGACCGTACGCGCCCCGAGCACACTCAGGCGCCACAAAAAATAGCCACTCCAGAGCAGATAATGTGGCACCAGAAGCCGCCACATCCGTTCGCTCCGGACGGATTTGCCCGTCAGAAGCAACGAGGCTGTGAGTATCAGCGGCAGACTCAGGCTGATCTCTTTGCACAGCCAGGCCATGAGGGCCAATGCGCATGAAGCGATCAGCCAGGCACTCCGCTTTGTCTGCTCTTGCTGTGCGTGCATAAAAGCGAGCCAGGAAGCCATCATCAGCAGCAAGGCCCAAAGATCGATTTGCGCAGAAATCCAGGTTACCACAACCGCATTGCCGGGCAGAATCAACCACAGCAGCACCGCGGTCAATGCCTGCACCTGAGAAAATTCGAGACGCCGCAAAATGTGAAAATAAAGCATCATCAGGAGGGTGGCCAGGAGCAGGTTAACGCCATGATAGAGCCAGGTCGTGTTGGAAAAGAGGGCATATTGCAGGGCAAAATGGTAATTGATCAGGGGGCGGTAAAATCGCTCGGACCATGGTTGTGAAAAACCGGCTGACAACTCGGCGGAAGAGTAGTCGCGGATCAGCAGGGCATCATCGTAGCTCCAGCCAAAGGAGAGCGTGCCGCCGTAAAGTGCGGCCACCAGCAGAGGGATAACCCAGGCCGGGTGACGCGTGATCGTTGCGCTGTTCAGCCACTGCATTTTTGCACCTGTCAAAAAGCGAATGAGCCTGAAATCCGATGGGAATTATCCAGTTTATCCGCCACAAACGCATAGTCCACTGCAAAACCGAGAAAGCGCAGGCCGGCGCCGGCGGTCATATGATCCTGGTGGTAACCGCCGCGCAAACTGATGGCGTTGAAAAAATCGAGTTCAGCGCCGGCAAAGTTACCCTCTGTGTTCCAAAAGGCTCTGTCATAGGCGATGGTAATGCGGGTACGCCAGAACGCCAGCAGGTGTGAGGCGGCGACGCCCGTCACCAGGCCGCGCTCTATTTCATCTTTGTGCCGGGAATCGGTGTTCCAGCTCAATTGTGTCCTGGACAGATCGCGGATGACGGCGCCGGCGCCGAACCAGGTGCGCGGATCGGGCTCATCTTCCCAGTTCGGCATGACGCGTACCAGCACGCCGGCATCGATGCCCTGACCACTTCCGGCATACTGATCCAGTTTCTGGTGTATATACTTTCCGGTGAAGCCAACGGATATTTCGGTTGGCAGGTAGACATCCGAGAAACCGCCGGCCATTTCCAGATCCAGGATGATGCTGCGCCGGAAAGAGAGCAGAATGGCGTCCTCCTTGTCGGAGAAATAGCCGAGGGCTTCTCCGCTGGAGCGGTGCTGACCGAGGATGAGGCGGTCGTAGCGGCTGCCCTCGAGCGCGCCATAGCGCGGGATGTCATCGACGCCGAGACGAATCCAGTTGAGGCTGATACTGGTGGAATAGTCAAAGGCGAGATGCGCACTCATGCTGTTATACTGTGCCAATCCGGAGAAGAGGGGTACATGTTCGAGCTGCACAGCGATGCGGCTGACGCCCGCCCAACCGGCCGGATTCCAATAGGTTGCGCTGGCATCATTGGCAAGCGCCACATAAGCGCCGCCCATGGCCATGGGACGCGCGCCAACACCGATGCGCAGGAAATCGGCGGCGTAATCACCCGGTGTCGCCGGGGGGGCCGCCATGAGAAGCAGAAGAAACACTGCTGCAACTGCCTTGATTGTTATCATCACAAACCTCATCTCCATTCCGTTTGCCCTTTCGAAATCGGTCATTGCAGCCTGGCCATCTTTTCAATGCGTTCGAACTTTTTCTCCCCGTTCCGCGCCGTAAATCTCAGGTAATAAACACCGTTGGCAACCTGGTTGCCATCTTCGTCACTGCCATCCCAATCCCACTCGTGATAGCCCGTCACACCCTGCATCGTAACCCGGCGTACCAACCGGCCGGATACCGTATAAATCATCATTTCGACTTCAGTGGCCGTTTCGGTCAACAGGAAGGCAATGGTCGTCTCGTGTTGAAACGGATTGGGATGGTTTGCCAGACTGGCCAGACTGAAGGTACCTTCAACCCGGAAGAGCGTTTGCAGGCTGGCGGGATTGCCGTTAATGTCCCTGATTTCAATCATCAATTCATGTTCTCCGGCTGCGAGCTGCGGGGAATAGGTGAGTGTCATGACATGGCGCGTATCCGCATCCTGGAAGAGCTTATAGTGCTCTGCCGGCACTTCGACGCCGTCCAACTGCAGGCGCAGACCGGAATCCGCCACATCAAAGCCGCTCTGATCTTCGCATGAGACCGTGAAAACCGGGCGAGAAGAGACAACGTCTCCGGGGGCATAATTCTGTCCGCTGATACTGACACGGATGACAGGCCCATCGCTATCCTGGCTGGCCAGCAACGAGAAGCCTTTCATGGCGGACGGCAAATAAGCGCGCAGGGTGCCTTGGGCCGCATCAATGGTCGAGGGCAGTCCGTGCCAGGTATTGGAGGCCTCATTCCAGGCGTAAATGCGCAGCGTGTTATTCTTCAGCAGCTCTGCAATCTGGGTATCGGAGGCGTCAACCACTGCGACAATTGGAATCGCCTTGCTCAATACCAGTGTGGAATCGGATAATTTATAGCGGTACAGCAGCGGTTTGGTGGCGTTCTTCAGTTTGACCGGTGTCAGGCCGGAGAGTTCCGCGGCCCGCTTCTGTTCCGCCTCCCATTTCTGGCTCCAGCTCAAGGACACCGTTTGATTGATCGACCTGGGGGGAATTTCGAGGTAGCCGCTTGCGTCCGGCAAATAGAGCGCTCCTCCTGTGCCGGCCGATTCCGTCACAAGCCGGGATACGACCAGGGTGATATTGTTACCCTCGTTACTCTCCGTCACCTGCCGATCAACGTCCACCTGAAACCACAGCTTGGTTTCGCCGGCGGTTGGATCGGGCCATTCGATCGTCATGGTGGTATCCCGTTTGCCGGCGATCGTTGTAATGACCATTTTGTGGCCGATGGCTTGATAACTTGATGCGTTGACGCCCTCGGTCACCGTCACAGCAAAAACCCCACTGGCTTTGTCACCGGTATTCCTGATGATAAAAGAGATTTTGGTGGGCTGCCCCCCCACCTTAACCGACTGAGGCGTAATCGACAGATCGGGACGGTATCCGATCTGGATCGTCGTGATATCGCCAACCAGTTGTTCGTTGGTGCCCGTAGTGACCAGTGTCTGGTATTGTACCGTTGCGCCTTCAATCTGCTGAACGGGTTCGGTCGTTCTCCAGACTCCGCTGGCCTGCTTGACGAGATTATAGCGCTGCCAGTTTTTGCGGTCCGGGGTGATGTTCATCTGTACCAGCTTTACGCCTCCCATTTCACCCAATGATGACTCGTCGACAGTGATATTGAAATAGAGATAATCATTGTGGGTTGGTCTGGCGGGATCCATGGTCACCAAAATCGCAGCGATCGGATTGATCGATATTTCAGCCACATTGGCGGCATCGTTTTGGTCATCGCGGGCAAAGACGCGGATATACGCCTTGCCCTGCTGGCTTTTCCAGGCTTTGATGTTCTCTTCGCTGATGGTGTAGAGATCGCAGGAATAGGCGCCACCCTGCACGACGGCTTCCTTGCTGACCAGCAACGAATCGCGGTCGTTAGACAAGGTGACCGTGACCGTCCCCTGTTGGACATGAGCGGCCTTTCCCGTGACGCGGATGGACTCTCCCGGCCGATAGGCAGATTTGCCGGGCTGAACCGTGACATCCGCAGCGGATAAATAATAGGGCAATGCGGGATCGCCGAGGAGAATGAAATGGCGCACCTGATCCCAATAGCCATTGGTATTGGCAATGAGCAAAATTTTGCCCAATGTCGTGATTTCGCCGACGCGGCGGCGGTTTTCTTTATACATCGCATCAAACAGGGCAATATTGAGGTAGTAATCACCATCGGCCGTCGCCCGCCCGGCAGAACCAAAGTGCGCAACGGCGCCCTTGTCCACCGCCAGCACCAGTTCTTCGCCCAGGGAATCCATTTCGGGATTATCAAAATGGCCGACAAAACAGGTCAGACTGAAAACCAGGGGATATCTGTTTTTATTGTGCAGCCGTGCAATATCTTCAATCTGGAACAATTCGTTGTCAAAGTAAACACCCCCACCGCCATGGCCGATAAAATTGAGCAGCGTTTGTCCACGATTGATCATATCCGCAAGATCCTGCGTCGCGCCAAAATAGGGTGAGGTCGGTTGTGTCGTCAGACGGTTCACCCAAACCCGTTTCGGCGTATACTTGTTGATCAATTCCTCGGCATCATTGATGAAGCGGGAGCCGTCCGCGTAAACCATGGCGATATTGCGGCGCCAGCTGTCAATGATGGAGTGATCCTGATAGTTGAGCGTCTTGTTGACCATATTTTCAGCCTGCTGCACCGTGCTGACGGGAAAGCGCCCGACGTAAAGATCGGGCAGAATATCGTTACCGCTCACCGCTACAAAAGCATTGTCTGAAGAGGTCATACCCCACGAACCCGTGAAAACCATCAAGGCGGGAATGAAGGTGGGCATGAAAGTTTTCTTGCCGGTTCCCTTGACGATACTGCGTTTGTTCATATAATGGGTTGTATCGCCAAAAAGGAGAATATAGAGAGGCGCCGGTTTGGACCAATGATGATAGGCATAGGCAATGAAATCGCGAATGGCATTGGGATCATAAATGCCGAAATTGAACTCATCATAGATGTCCTGCACATCGACGACCATGGTGCGCATGCCTTCGCTGTTGCGGCGCTGTGCCAGACGCTGTGCCTGGTTGATAAAATCCTTATGTGAAATGATAATATAGTCGGCGCTCTGGGCGCTGTTTTTCAACGCAGAGGGTGCGTCCAGTGTGATGCTGGCCACGCGTGACAGGCGATTCTCGCCGAGTATATACATTTTGCGACTGGTCGTGGCATGGAGGCTGAGGTAACAGGTGTAAGAGCTTTTTTCGCGTTTGATGGCAAAGCCCTTCAGCAGGTGTCCCTCCTCCGTGAATGCGTAAAGCCGGTCGCTGCTGAAGCCCTCGATGCGCACCGGGGCCATGGTTGCGGGCGGCAGTGTAAAGCGGATGGAATCTTTTTGGGCGATCAGCTTGCCGCTGTAGCCCAGCTCTATATAATTAACCAAAATTTTGTCCACATTGACCCCAGGCAAATCCAGGGGTAGTTTGATATTGAGCGTGTTGCCCGTCGTCGCAATCGGCGGTGCGTCGATGGTTTTGTCAAAAGTATATTGCGTCTGATTATCCCAGATGGCATCACCGACCGCCTGACCATTAATGAAGAATCTGGCGTGATGGTCGGGATTGGCCTGATAGATATGGGTCAAGCCGAGCATGTCAATTTTTAATCTCAGCGGCGTATGCGGCAGCGCATTATCCAGGGGCAGAGGCGTTGAAAAATCGTAATCATTCGACGCAGAACCCCAATACCAGCGGTCGAGGGTTAAATCGCTGTTTTCCAGGGTTCGTTCGTAGAGGTTGTCGTATTCCAGGTGCAGAGAAAAATCGCCATGCGTCAGGGTATCTGCTGCCGGAAAAGCGGGAGAAACATCCGTCTCTGCGAAACGGCTTCCGGTTGTGCCATCCACTTGCAGAAAGTAGATATTGAGATCGGAATATTGCGAGAAATAATGGTTGTTCGAGCTGTTGTGCTTGCCAATGAAGAGGATGCGATCATCCGGATCGAGGCGGCCATCACTCGCGCCTTCGACCTGGATAGCCACGCTCTTGCCGCGGTTATACATGGCGAGCGCCTGGGGCGAAATGGAAGCCAGTGACAGTCCGGCCGCTTCGAGTTCCCGGCCGCTGATGGCATAGACGCCGTCATACTCCACCGCGATGCGGAGTTGCGTGACCGCCGCGGCAACTGCATTTCTGGCCAAAGCCGGGGCTGTTTGCGCCTGCCCGCGCCATTTTTTTGCTTCGCCATAGTTGGCCAGTGTCGCCTGCAGCATGTTCTCGAACTCGAGCCGCTCTGCGGCCGGACTCGTCTGTCTGGCCAGAGTGGATTCGGCACTCTTTTCATTGATATTAAAATCGATCCGGAAGCGAAGGCTGCGGGTGATGTGCAGCATTTGTTGCGCATGCAAATAACGCACCGGGTTCAGCTGCACCTGGACGATGCGCTGACTGCGGATGAAACCGTCCATCGCCAACTCTGCATTTGCAGAGGGGTACCATCCCTCGATTTCCTGCAAGGGGAGAAGGGCTGCTTCTTCCTCTGCATTCAGCCCCGGGGCATAGACAGGCTTCCCGGCGAGACGCAGGGCGCCGCTCTGCCTCACGATGCTCTTTTCCTGCAGGATGGAAAAGTGCGCCTGGCCGGCAGCGGGGATACCGAGCAGAATGCCGGTCACCGGAAGTCTGGGCAACAGATAACGATCGCTGTAGCTGCAGCCCGGCAAGGTTATGTCTGAAACCCACTGTCCATCCATCAACCGCTGCACGGTGCGCACAGAGTCGAAAACCACTTCGCCGATGAGGTAGCGATCGGTGCTCTCCAGCGTGGTATACTGATAGGGCTTTGTAGACGCGGCGAATCCGGTTTGCAGGCTCCCTAAAAGCAACATGGCCAAAATCCAAGATGCCCTCTTCATGCCGTCTCCTTTCATTCGCCTCTGATCGTCCCGTCGTTCACAGCTGCTGTATTTCACGAAACACCCATTATTTTTCAGTTGGTCGTTGTATGTCATTCAATAAATCCATGCTCAAATCCGCCAGCCGCCTGGCATAATAGCTGACCCGCTCGAGAAGATGAACTTCTTCGGGCTGGAGACGCGACGCGACTTCATCCTGATAGATACTGAGATAGCCCAGCAAGCCCTGAACCGTGGATCGCAGTTCGTGTCCAAGACGGCGCTGTTGTGCCGCGCGTGAAATTTCATGCTCCGCCGCATGATTATTTTCTTGCCTCACTTCCGTCACGTCGTTACTCCGGCACGCTTTTGCGCATTGCGGTTGCTCTTTCAAGCGTCTTTATCCGTGATGGCAGACGACCCGAGCGTGCGCGCATCTCCATCCACAGTTGTCCGCCGCCATACGCGGCCGCCATGATCAGAAAGTGATCGATGGGCAGACGAAAGCGCACTTTTACAATCATGACAGCATGGATGAGTGTATATAAAAAGGCCATGTAAAACCACAACGTCATTTGCTTGCGTTTTTCTGTGGGGGCTTGCCAATATCCCCACAGGGCTAAACCGAGCAGAGGCGCGAAACTGAGCAAGCCGATGAGTTTGATCACCCCTCCCATCTTCACATAGGAAGAAGTCACGGGAGAAGGATCGGGCCGCCAAAAGTAGGCCGCTTTTAACAGTGTCCGCTGCACAAACAAGCCGGGGTGCTGTAAGATAAAAGCGCGCGCTTGCGCCGAGAAGAGGCTGTCGGCCACTATTTCCCATCGGTCGCCCGCGGCCACGATGTCTCGATGGAGCGTTTCCGGCGTCTGCACGCTGCAGGGATCTTCGATGGAGCTGTCGGCATGATTGCCCAGCCACAGATTATAGCCGCCATTGCTCGCCAGGGTCATTTTGCCGAGTTCGACCTGATTTCTGATCAACCACGGCGTAATGACGAGAAAGATACCCAGCAGCAGTGGTGCAAGCGTTGCTGTTTTCTTTTGCCAGCCTCCCGGGGCGTGTCGCAGATGCCACAGCAGTGTGGCGGCCACCAGCACGACAGCCGTGGTGACCGTTAAAATGGCCAGGCCCCAAAGCAGGCCGCCAGAGAACATAACATATTTATTATATGAACTTACGGCCTTCAGATACAACCAGACCGCAGCGACCAGCAGCAGACTGTAGAGCGTTGTTGCTAAAACCGTACCAGGAAGATAGATAAAATAGGGATAGAGACCGCCCAGCAGCAAGGTGCCCCATGCAGCGGGAGGTCCCAGAAGCCAACGGGACATGGCAGCGCAGAGAAGCAGGGTGAACAGACTGATGAAGGCCTGCATCACGCGAATCCAGGTTGGCGAATCGAGTCCGGTTTTATAAAGCAGGCAGATCCACCCGGGATAGCCGATGGGGATAATGGCCGTTGGCCGGCCATCTTCGAGCACATACCCGGCCCCCTGCGACATATTTTGCGCCAGGAGAATATTTTTTTGTTCATCACTCCAGATGACCCGATCACCCGGGCGCAGACTGAAGAAGAGGCGGCTGCCCAGAGCAAAGGCCAGAATGAGGAAAAAAACAAATGCCTTGATACCGCGACTATTTGCTTTCCACACACTTGAAGAGTCCATGTTCCTTCGTCCCAAGATAAAGGGTGTTGTGGTTTCCGGATGCGATTTGGAACGAGGTGATGGTGACAGCCGGCAGATTATCGGTGATGTTCGTCCAGGAGAGGCCGGCGTCATCGCTGCGATGGATCCTCGTTGAAGTACAGGCATAGAGCCGGTCCGGCCGCCGTGAATCGGTGCGAATGGCTACGGCGTTTTTCCAGGCGATATTTTCGAACTTGCGTTGCCAACTCACGCCCTCATTCAGGGAGAGATAAAAATAACCACTTTCACTCGCGGCATACAATCGACTTGAATCGGAACCACCGAAAGCGAACTGCCGCGGCGCATCAAAATACCCCCCACTGCCCTGAACACCTTCGTTCATATAAAACCATCTGGCGCCGTCATCGGTGGTGCGGGCAAACCCCGTGTACAACATGCCGAGGAGCAGCGTCGTGGGGTGCCGCGGCATTGATGTGACCGAGAGGATCAGACGGCTGTTTTTAAACATGCTGCTCCAGTTGACTTCCGCCTTGCTTTTGCGATAGATGCCCGTCGCCGTTGCCAGCCAGATGACATCGTCTTTCTGTCCGACCATATGCACGCCATTGACCAGCGTGTTTACCACTTCTCCACCGAGACTCGCCCAACTGCCGCCGCCGTCTTCGCTGCGGCTCAATCCCCGGCCCCAGCTGCCGCAATACAGCCGTTGCGGGTTATCGATGCAAATGGCAATCGATTTGATATCGCGATTGAGCAAGCCATCTTCCGCGGGGTACCATTGTTTGCCGCCATCGGTTGTTTTTAAAAGTCCGTCAAAGAGGCCCACATAAATAGTGGTAGCTGTGGCGGGATGCATCTCGATGCATTGCACCTTGCGCATCAGCATCGCTTCGGCCAGATTGACCCAGCCTGTCTCTTTCTCGGGAGCATTGGTTTTGGGTTCATCGCATGCGAGAAGAGCCGCGCAGAGCAGCAGGCCGGTCACCATGCGATAGGTATTCCTGTTCATTGTGGTAGGCATAATTCTCTCACATCAGACTGGGTTGCAGATTCTTGTCAGCGAGTTGCAGCTGTTGCAGCGAGCGGGTAATTTTTACATCGATTTCAGCTTCCACAGGCGGCTGCAGAGAACGATTGAAAAGACGCGCATAAGCCGCCAGCAGGGGTGTATGGGTGCAGGCCCAGGCCAATTCATGGACGACCCTGCGATGGCCGTAGGCGCCCATGCGGTGACGCAGCGCTGCATCCTCGAGGAGATGGTCTATTTTTTGCGCGAACTGGCTGATATCATTGGGCCGTGCGTATAGCGCAGCGCGTCGCGCCGAATTGTGGATTTCTTTCAAATCGAATGCGACGATGGGTTTGGAGAAGACCATATATTCGAGGATCTTGTTCATCGTGGAATTATCCGCCCATTCGGAGTAGGGATCGGGATCGACGCAGACATCGGCTGTTGACAGATAGCGCGAAACATCCGCATCCGGGAGGCGCCCGGTGAATTCAACCTTGTCGGTGAGTTTTAACCGTTGATTCAGAGCCTGCAAATCCGGCACAGCCGGTCCGCCACCAATCAGCACAAAACGGACGTCCTCACGGCCCAGTTGGTGGCGCAGATAGTGAGCGGCGCGCAAAAGGTAGTCGACGCCATCCTGTGGGCACATCTCTCCCAGGTAGCAGACGAGAAACTCCGCCCCCCGCTTTAACGCCGGCTCAGCCGGCACGGGCGCCAACTGTTTGAACTCGGGACCGGTGCGAACCACATAGATATCATCACGCTTCTTATGCCCGCGGCTTATGGCGATATCCCGGTACGATTCATTGGTCACCAGCACGACATCGGCCGTTTTCATGGTGAGCTTTTCCAACAGGATCAAAAGCCGGTAAAGGACACCGCGGCGATGGGGAAATTTGGCCAAAAACATCTCCGGCGACAGGTCGTGATGATCAAAGATGAACTTTTTGCCGAAGACTTTGTATAGCCATCCCAGCAAAAAATAGGTGTCCGGCGGATTGCAGGCCTGGATGACATCGAATCCTTCGCGCCGCAGTACCCGGAGGGACAAACAGGCGGTCGCAAACCACGCATATAAAAACTCGGCGAAATAAGACAAAAATCCTTTGGCCTCAAAGGGTATATCATAGCGGTAGATGGCAATATTTTCAACAAGCTGGTATTTTTCAGGATGTTCTTTAGACGTTGGACAAATAACGCTCACTTTGTAACCATGGTCCCGCAAGGTTCGCGATTCCAGCCATACTCTGCGATCCAGGGGGACAGGAAGATTCTGCACGATGATCAATATTTTACCAGCAAATCCCTTCATAATTGACCTCTTTTGCGTTCACATGTTCGACGTTCTTGAGACCGGAAAGATCGATTATTTTGTGTCCGTTGCGCAAATCACCCAAGACCGCTTCATGTTCTTCCGCGGAGTTGCCGATGACCACGATATCGGAATGTCGCAGGAGTTCCTCGAGGGAGCCGCACATGAGTTTGGCGATATGCGGGACCTCGCGTTCGATATATTCTTTATTGGCGCCCATCAAGCGCGCCAGAGAGACATTGCGGTCGTATATTCGCACGTCATAGCCCTTGCCCAGCAGTTGTTCGACCAGTGTGACCACGGGACTTTCGCGCAGGTCATCGGTACCATGCTTGAAGGAGAGTCCGAGCACGCCGATGCGCTTGCGGCCATAGGCTTTGACCATCTGCAGGGCGTAGCGAATATGTTCCGCATTGCTGTGCATGGCCGCCTCGAGAAGCGGCACATTCACGTCCGATTGCCTGGCGTAATGCGCCAGCGCCCGTAAATCTTTGGGCAGACAGGAGCCGCCGAAGGCGAAGCCGGGTTTCAAATAGTACGGCGAAAGATTCAGTTTCGTATCCTTGACGAAGACATTCATCACCGCTCTGGCGTCCACACGAAAATTTTTGCACAGCCGTCCGATCTCGTTGGCAAACGTCACCTTTACGGCATGCCAGGCGTTATCGGCGTATTTTATCATCGCTGCCTCACCAGGCTGCAGCCTGAACAGCGGGGCGGGCAGCCCGGCATAAAGAAGAGATAATAATTCCGCCGAGGGCTTGTCAAAGACACCAATGACGGTTTTGGGCGGATGGTAAAAATCATACAGGGAAGTCCCTTCGCGCAGGAACTCCGGATTCAGGGCGAATCCAAAGCCCTGCCCCAGTTTCCTGCCGCTGGAAGATTCCAGGCAGGGAATGGCGACCTCTTCCGCAACCCCGGGCAATACGGTACTGCGAAGCGCGATGGTCACACGGCGATCGATTTTACGCAGAACGGCACCGATCTCGCTGCAGACACGCTCCACATAACCCAAATGCAGACTCCCGTTGCCGTTGCTGGGCGTGCCCACGCAGATAAAAATCACTTCACTCTCCCTGACTGCGGCAACCGTATCGGTTGTCGCCCTCAGCCGCGCCGCGTGCTTTTGCTGTGAAATCAACTCCTCCAGCCCATTTTCCACGATGGGCGATTGCCCCTTATTGATCAAATCCACTTTGTGTTCACTGATGTCCACACCGATGACATCATGACCCATTTCCGCAAAACAGGCAGCGGAGACGCACCCCACATAACCCAACCCAAATACGCTAATCTTCATCGAGCGTCACCTCCTGCGAACAATTCTTTCATCATGCTCATGAATGCACCATCGTCTTGTGATGGCTCGAGCGCAAATAATATCCATAAACCATCCTGAACAATCTATTTGACACAGACAACAGCAACGGCCGGCTCTGCCGTCCCAGAAAGGTCAAAAAGGGCACCGACCACCTGTTCACCAGGCTGACCTTGAGCCGGTAGCGCAAGCGTTCCTTGACCGGAAGACGGTGATCATAGAGTCCAAATTTCCCGGCAATTTCCCGGCTCATATCCGGGCGTTGCCGCTGCCAGATGGCCACCGCTTCGCCATAGAGAGAGCCCTTTTGAAAATAGGTGCGTATGGTAATCGGATGATGATGGGTAGCCACCACGCCGGCATGATAGTAAAAACGCATGCCGGATTCAGCGAGTCGATAGGCCAGTTCCAGATCCTCCGCCGCTTGCAGACTCTCATTAAAACCACCGGCGCGTTTGACCGCGGCCGTCCGCAGGGAGGTATTCGCCGTCCGGTATCGGCGGAAATCGATCTCCACATCATCGGCTTCCAGGTCCCTGAACTCCAGTTCATTCCAGCGCACCTGATCAGCATGCATCAATTCCTGCGACATGACGATTTTTCCCATATGACACACCAGCGCATCCGAGTTGCGGTGTAATTGCAGATGATGACGAACCAGGGAAGTGCCGGGTATGGTGTCGGCGTCCAGAAAAAGCACCAAATCGCTATGGGCATGCGCGAGGCCTTTGTTGCGGGCGCCGGCCGCCCCCACTCCCGGAGCGTCGAGAATCTGCAGCTCAAAGGGGGTGTTCTCCACGCTGTGCAGATACGTTTGCGTCGCCGCGGCGGAGCCGTCATTCACCATGATGACTTTAAAACAGCCGGGGGCACTGTCCTGCAAGATCAGTCCGTTCAATACGCGGCGCAGCTCGGGGAGACGGTCACGCACCGGAATGATGACGCACAATGCCGGATGGGCGCGGCTCATGCGACCCCCTTTTCTTCGCCTCGCAGACAGACGGTGAGCAAGCGGCGTAAATCTCTGCGATCCAGTGCCTGTGTGAACCACAGTGCAGCTCCATACACCAGACCCGACGCGAGGATGGCCAAAGCAGCGTCGATTGGACTCAGCAGCCAAAGGCAGAGCGCCATCAATCCGGCAGCGACACCAATCCATAGTGTATGCCTATCCGGCACCAGGCGATATAAATGATGATGCACGGAGAGGTATTCAACAGCTGCAAAGACGACAGCGGCCAGAGTCATTGCCACAGCAGCTCCGGTCGCCGACCGTTCGGGAACCAGGAGCGCGATGCCAGCCAATAACGCCATGGTGGCGGCGGCGTTGGCCCGGAGGTCGAGCCGCTGCTGGCGATGACTGATCAGCGTGAATGCCAGGGTTGGGATGATGCTGTAGGGAATCAATATCCAGGCCAGCCAGCGCAATACCGGCGCTGCGGGCGCCATGGCCGAACCATAAAGCCAAAGAATGATGGTCTCCGCGCTCAAAGCGAAAATAACGGCCAGAGCGGTGAAAGCCATCAGCTGATAACGCAAGGCCCGTTTTAAAAGCGCCTGATAGGTGACAGGGTCTTCCTGCGCCAGTCGCGACGCCACCGGCAGCAGCGCCTGTGCGAAGGCGAGAACGAGCATGATGGCATAACTGATTAACTTGTACGCAGCGCTGAAATAACCGGCTGTTTCCTCGCCGTGCAGACTCGTCAACAGGATGATGGTGATGGACCAGAAAGCGCTGTTGAACAACGCGATGAGAAAAAAAGAGGGCGTCTGTTTGAGCAGCGCGACGAGGAGAGCGCGTTCAAAACGCAGGACCGGTGCACCCGCGCGGCGGCAGGCCAGTATAAATGACACAGCGGCGGATATGATTTTGCTCGCAGCGATGGTCAGGATCAAGGCGCGCAGTCCGTGACCGGTCAGCAAACACGTGAATCCACCTGCGATCAGCACTGCGTTCTCGGTCAGAGTGGCCAGGCTGATATAGCGTATCTCCTCCACCGCCGTCAACATCACCTTGCTCCAGTAGCCAAAACTGGCCGGGATGAGCACGAGCACCATGACCTGAGCACTCCATCTGGACAGGGGGCCGGGCGACAACCAGTGGACGCAGAGAAGCATCAAGGCGGCGGTGATGGCGGTGGCCGCGAGACCGATAACGAGGGCATGCGCAAAGTATATTCCAGCACGCGCACGGTTCTGGGCGGCATCCCGGGTGATGGGGGATCCGAGTCCCAGCGTCGAGATCAACTCAAAAAAGCTGTACAGCGACAGGGTGAAAGCGATGGCGCCAAAGACGCCGGCACCCAAATAACGCGCGACCAGGATCCAAAACACGGCAGATCCCAATCGCGACACCATATCCGCGCCGGTTCTCCAGAGTGTATTTCTTATCAAGGAGTGCAGCATCTTTTATAATCGACGGATTGCGGTCAGGGCCGTTGAGCCACTACCAGCAAGCCATTGCCTTCTTCATTTTTGCGATAAAAATCCACCAACATCAAAATCATCACAAAAGGATGGATGAGGATGAGATAAACAGGAAAAATGACTTTAAAAAATCGGCTGAATTGAACCATCGTCACCACATCGTACGCCAGCCGGCCCCAGGGGCCATAGCTGATTTCAACGCCGGTGATATCAAATCCCGTTTGCGCCAATTTTTGGAGCAATGCCGGGGGCTGATCATAACGAACGTGCCCATGCGGCAGAGCCTCCCCAAGGGCGCGGGTCATGACAGCGATCTTGTTCTCCAAACAC
>DCUM01000161.1:0-152 GCA_002327255.1 bacterium UBA2214
CACCTTCATCAAGGAGCTGGTGCTCGACCTGCCGGCCGGTGAATCTGTAGACTTTCGCGCCGGCGGCTACATTCAAATCGAAGCGCCCCCGCACCGGATCAACTATGCCGATTTCACCATCGACGACGCCTATCGCGCTGATTGGGAAAAAT
>DCUM01000161.1:163-2683 GCA_002327255.1 bacterium UBA2214
CCTATTCCATGGCCAACTATCCGGATGAGCGGGGGATGATCATGCTCAACGTGCGCATTGCCACGCCGCCGCCAGACAAGCCCAACGCGCCGACCGGACAGATGTCCTCCTATATTTTCAGTCTCAAATCGGGGGACCAGGTGACCATTTCCGGGCCGTACGGTGAATTTTTTGCGCGCGACACCGACCATGAGATGGTCTTTATCGGCGGTGGCGCGGGCATGGCGCCGATGCGCTCCCATATCTTTGACCAGCTCAAGCGCCTCCATTCACGGCGCAAGATGTCTTTCTGGTATGGCGCGCGCAGCATGCGTGAGAGTTTTTACCACGATGAGTTCATTGAACTCGCCAAAGAAAACCCGAATTTCACCTTTCATCTCGCGCTCTCCGAGCCATTGCCCGAGGATAACAGGAACGGCTATGTCGGCTTTATTCATCAGGTGCTGCACGATCATTATCTCAGGGATCATCCCGCACCGGAGGATTGCGAGTACTATTTGTGCGGTCCACCGATGATGAATCAGGCTGTATTCACCATGCTCGATCATCTCGGCGTTGAGCGGGAGAACATCCTCTTCGACGATTTCGGCGTCTGATCCGCATACGCTGTGGAGAGAGCACTTTGCTTCTCAGGAACCGGCGCAAGGATGAACACGAACCTCTCCGCTTGCCGGAATATAATTACTGTCCTGTCACCGGCTGGCGGGCGGGCGAGCCGGCATCTTCGCATCATGCGTATGCGAGTGCCGGATGGCCCGTGATTCCATGACGCTATAAGAAGGAGACCGTTGCATGAAAACCGCAGAAGATATTCTGATGCAAAAGGGCCTGCAGCTCTATTCGGTCCCGATAACAGCGACGCTGCATGATGCCATCGAGATGATGCTGGCCAACCACATCGGCGCCGTATTGGTGGAGGAGCAGGGCAAGATGGTGGGAATATGGGTTGAACGCGATCTGTTGCGCGCGAGTTTGGCACCCGATTTCAATCCCCATGACATCCCGATATGCGAACGGATGACGAAACCTCTGATCACGGTCGCGCATTCGGAAACGATTTACCGTCTCATGGATAAATTGCTCGGCATGCGGGTCCGACATCTGCCGGTGGAAAAAGAAGGCAAGATCATCGGTGTCCTCTCCAGCGGCGATGTCATCCGTGCGGCCTTGCTGGAAAAGACGCACGAGTTCGATGAATTGAATCACCTGCTCAGTTGGGAATACTATGAAAACTGGCGCTGGAAAAAGCAGCCGTCGGAACGGTGATCTCTTTTTAGCCCTTTGGGGCGTACTCCTGGTTCTTGTCTCCTGTCATTCCCCGCGGCCGGACCTCCGGCTGTACAGCCTGGGTGGCTCGACCATGGGCACCATCTACAGCGTCAAGATCGCCGCTCCCGCTGCTCAGACGATCGAAACCGATCTGCTGCAAAGAGAGATCGATGCGCTCCTGAAAGATATCAATCAGGTGATGTCCACGTACATCCCCGACTCTGAATTGTCGCGTCTGAACCAGGCGCTGGCCGGCGTCTGGCTGCCCGTCTCGCACGATCTGATGATGGTGCTGATGGCGGCTCAGCGTATCAGCGAATTGAGCGGGGGTGCCTTTGATATCACCATCGGGCCCCTGGTGAATCTGTGGGGTTTTGGTCCGGAGGTGCGTCCCGAGGTGTTGCCGGATTCCCTGGAAATCATCGCCCGTCAGGGCCTGGTCGGCTATAAAAACCTGCTGTTGCGGCCGGCATCCCTGGAAGTGATGAAGGCGGTGTCCGGCATCTCTTGCGATCTCTCCGCGATTGCCAAGGGGTATGGCGTCGACCGGGTTGTGGAATTCCTGGAATCGAAAAATTTTGATCATTACATGGTGGAAATCGGCGGCGAAGTGCGGGTGCGCGGCTGCAATGCTGCTGCGCTCCCCTGGCGCATCGGCATCTCGTCACCGCAGGCCGGGAAGGCCATACAAAAAGTGATCGCCCCCGGCCGTGCGAGTGTCGCCACTTCGGGCGATTACCGGAATTATTATGAAAGGGATGGCGTGCGTTACTCGCACACCATCGATCCGCTCAGCGGACGACCGGTCACTCACAAGCTGGCTTCGGTCAGCGTCGTCCATGCCTCCTGCATGATGGCCGATGCCTATGCCACCGCCCTCGATGTCCTCGGTCCGGTGAAGGGCTTGCGGCTGGCGGAGCAGGAATCGCTGGCGGTTTTTATGCTGGTCAGGGAGGGAAGTGGTTTCCGGGAGGCAAGCACGCCTTCTTTTGATGCGCTGGTTCAAAAATGAGGTTGATATGCAGTACCTGATCGTATCCGGATTGTTTTTTCTCGTTTTCATGCTCCTGGCTGTGGCGTTGCGCTTCAGCAGGTACAAACAGCGGCCGGAGAGCGGCTGTTGCAGTGGAGGCCACTGCAGCAGCGAAGCCCGCTGCGCCGAACATGATCGCAATCGGGGTCGGACCAAGACAATATAATGATATTGTTTAAGTTAACATCTATGGAAGTGTCTGAAACAGCCTTGTATGC
>DCUM01000235.1 GCA_002327255.1 bacterium UBA2214
CGGGGTGGCATAGACGCCGGCGTCCGCGTGAGAGAGCGGGGTGTCCCAGGCATTCGCAAAGAAGAGCGTCTCCCAGGGCTTGCGCGTCTGCGATTTGGCAAAGTGCCGAATCAATCGGCGGGAATAAGTCTCCGCATCGGCATAACCGATGGCAGCGACCGCGGGGATGACTTCATCAGCGCCCAGATTCATCTTTTGTGAAAAACGGCCGCGGGAAAAGCTGCCACCGAGCCAGCAGCTGCCCAGGCCCAGACGGGTGACAAAGAGCAGCGCGGTTTCAAGCAAGAAGCCAAAATCTTCGAGATTTTTATCACCCGGCTGCACCGCACCGAGGATGAACGCGGCGGGATTTTTGATGAAGCCATAGGTGCCCAATCGCTTCAGCGCCTGGGGGTCGTCGGCCGTGGCCGCGGCCAGCTCGAAGCGCGGGCGCGTGCCAAAGGGCCCCGGCCCCATGACTGCCAGGAACTTGAGCATCTGATCAATCAATTCCTGCGTGAGCGGTGTTTTGGCGTAGGTGCGGCAGGATTGCCGCTGCGCGATGATTTTCGTGACCGGAACAGGTGCTGTGAACATGGTACTCCCGTAAAATGAATACGTGGATGCCTTGGGTTGTTTGCTAAAAATGTGAAAAATTGCTCAAATTCACAAAAGAAATTTTCATAAATATCTGCTTCCAAGCCCTATTGACAAATATCCCTTGACATTTTTGATGAATAATCTTAAACTGGATTTTAAACACTGATCACAATCACTCGCAATGAGGCAGGTCTATGTCAAAACCCACGCGTCTCATCTCGCTCGATGCTTTTCGCGGCTTTACCATCATGCTGATGATCCTGGTGAACAATCCCGGCAGCTGGCAGCATGTCTTTTCGCCACTGCTGCACGCCGACTGGCACGGTTGCACCCCCACGGATCTGGTCTTTCCCTTTTTCCTCTTCATCATGGGCACTGCCATGGCCTTCTCGTTCAGCCGCCGCATGGAGGAGAACGCATCGCGCTGGCCGCTCTACCGGCAAATCCTCAAGCGCACCTTTCTGCTGATCTTTCTCGGCCTCTTTATGGCCTGGTATCTGCGCTGGAATTTTTCCACCCTGCGCTTTCCCGGCGTGCTGCAACGCATCGGCCTGTGTTACTTCTTCGCCTCCATGATCATAATGCACAGCAAACAGAGAGGACAGATCGCCTGGACCGCCATTCTGCTGATCGGTTACTGGCTGGCGATGGCCCTGATCCCCTTCCCGGGACGCACGGCGGATGTCTGGGTCCTCAACAGCAACCTCGCCCAGTACCTCGACGGCATCCTTCTCAAAGGCCACCTCTATAAAAACGACATCGGTTTCGATCCCGAGGGACTGCTGAGCACCCTCCCGGCCATCGCCCAGGTCATGCTCGGCTATTTCACCGGACAGTGGCTGCGCCGCGCCATCGAGCCGCTGCAAAAAACCAACGGCCTCTTCATCGCCGCCAACATCGCCGTGGTGCTGGGCCTGACCTGGTCGCTCTTCATGCCCATCAACAAGCAGATCTGGACCAGCAGCTATGTGCTCTACACCACCGGACTCGCCCTGCACTTTCTCGCCATCAGCTACTGGCTCATCGACATCAAGGGCTATAGCAAATTCACCAAACCCTTCGTCATCTATGGCAGCAACGCCATCCTCGCCTTTTTCGGCTCGGGGATCATGGCCAAAACCATGTACCTGTGGAAGGTGACCAAAGCGGACGGCACGGTGACCTCCATGAAAGGACTCCTCTATGACAGCGTGCTCCACCCGCTCTTCGGCGACTATGGCGCCTCACTGCTGCACGCGCTGCTCTATATCCTGATCTGGCTCGGCATCCTGACGTGGTTCTACAAGAAAAAGATTTTTATCAAGCTTTGACAGGCACCTGGTTCTTTCGAACGCATCGCCCCGTGCGGCGCTGAACAGCTGCGTCCGCATGAGGCGTGGACGTTAGCAGGACTCCTGCGTCCGAAAGAAGCAAGGGGGCAACGATGAACGCGATGCCCAACGCCGCAATGGCACAAAAGGGTGCGCGGAGGGAACCCATTGGGCCTCTGTGATGATTCCCAGCGACCGCCCGGGCAGAATCTGCGCAATGCGCAGAGGGCATGATAAGCCCGGAGGAGATTCATCAACAAATCGCAGGGGATGAACAGCTCCTGAGAAATACACTCACAAATCACGGAATAGGTCAGCCACAAAATTATATTCCGGAACCGCAACCGGCTGCAGGCGTTTGTAATAGAAAAATGAGGTGCCTATGAAAATACCCTCCCTGCAACAAATCGTACAGGACGTTAAAGAAATCTGCCTGCGCTTTCCCCTGGTTGTTCTCGATGCCATGATCGGTACAGTAGCGGCCGTGATGCTCATCGAACGCGAGGGCTCTTCCGAACCCACCATCCTGTTGCCTGTTTTACTCATGGCCCTGTTGGGCTTTCCCCTGCTGTTGGCGATGGCCTTAATCGCCGAAAAGCGCCAGTGGCCGCGCGCTCTTCAACTGGCAGCGCAGATCGGCTGCATAATCCTGCTGCTGATTTACGGGCTTTCACTTCCCTTCCCCCTGGACGGCGCACCCGCGATGCACATTGTGCGCTATCTGCTCATCATGGCCGCAGCCATCGCCTTCCTCATGGTGGCGCCCTTTGGCCTGGATCGCGCCCAAAACGGCTTTTGGCACTTTCACAAACATCTCCTCACCCGCATCGTGACCACCGTTTTTTATGCCGCTGTGCTGCAGCTGGGACTCTCGCTGGCGCTGGCGGCTCTGGAGGAGTTGTTCGGGCTCGAAATTCCCGGGCGCCGCTATGGTGAATTATGGGCCCTCATCGCCGGACTCTTCGCCACCTCCTTTTTCCTCGCCGGCGTGCCGGCGCGCCGGGAAGCCCTCGAAAGTGAACGGGAGTATCCCCGGGGCCTGAAAATCTTTGCCCAGCACATCCTCTCGACCGTGGTGCTGGTCTATCTCATCATTCTCTATGCCTACATCATCAAAATCGTAGTGGCCTGGTCCTGGCCCCAAGGATGGGTCAGCGGCCTGATCATCGGCTTTGCCGCGGCCGGGTTGGCGGCACTGCTGCTGCTGTGGCCAATCCGCGAGCAGGCGGAAAATCGCTGGGGTCGCCTCGTCTGGCGCTGGTTCTTCATCGTGCTGCTGCCTCCGGCCATCATGCTCTTTCTCGCCGTTTGGCGCCGCATCTCCGAATACGGTTTCACCGAGAGCCGCTACCTCGGACTCGCCGTGGCGCTCTATCTGGTGATCCTGGTGCTCTATTTCACCTTCAGCAAGATCAAAAACATCAAAATGATCCCTGCTCTTCTGGGATTGCTGGCGCTGCTGGCGGCGTTCGGCCCGTGGAGCTTTTTGTCAGTCTCCGAGAAGAGCCAGGTCAAACGGCTGCAGGGTCTCTTGAGTGAAAATGCAATCCTCGCGGACGGCAAAATCAACAAGGCCTCTCAAGCACTCAGCCCGGAGGCCGCGGTGCAGATCAGCTCGATCGTCTCCTATCTGCACGAGATGCACGGCTATGATCGCATCCAGTCCTGGTTCGCGGATAAGCTGGTGCAGCAGACGGAAGGCAAAATGGTGCCGCTCAAACCGGCGGAGGTGACCGGAATGCTGGGCATCGAATACATGCACGGCGTCCGCGGCAGAATGGACGAGCAACGCTCGCTCAGTGCCAAACGTGAAGGGGGCATGAATATCGCCGGATACGAGTTCCTGCTCGACAGACGTTTTATGGAGAAAAGTGGGGAGAAAATCGCGCTCGGCGCCTCCGGATGGAGCTGCTCGCTCGATGGCACCATGAACCACCTGACCATTGTCCCTGATCAGGCATCAAAAGCTGCGCAGGGGCTGACCATCGATCTGCAGCCGACCGTGGCAGGACTCTTTGCCGAGTATGGCAGCACCAATCCGGAGCACATCCCTCTGGAAAAGACGGCTCTTCTCGCCGAAAACAGCCAAATCAAAGTGAAACTCTACCTGCGCCATGTGCGCATCAAGCTCGACGGAGAAGAAATAAAGCCGCTGGCCTATACAATGGATATCTTGTATGCCGCAAAGCAAGAGACCCCGGGGTACCAGGAGTAAATGAGATTAAGGGAATAGGGAAAATAGGGAAACAGGGAAACAGGGAAACAGGGGAAGAGGGAAACAGGGGAAGAGGGGGAAAACGATCCAGTTGAATGACTCAGCACCGCGTCCTGGTCGACTCGGCGCGCTTGTGACGAGGTTTTGTTATGTCCGAATCCAGCCTGCGAGAATCCCTGAAAACCTGGCAGCCGCCCTCCCACTGGCAGCGTCTGACCGCCATCGACGCCCATACCGCGGGCGAACCCCTGCGCGTCATCGTCAGCGGCTGGCCGGAAATGCCCGGCGACACCATTCTCGACCGCCGCCGACATGCGAGGATGCATCTCGATCCGCTGCGCCAGACCCTGCTGTGGGAACCGCGCGGGCACCGCGAAATGTACGGTTGCATCCTGACGCCCCCGGTAAATCCAGGCTCCGACCTGGGCGTCCTTTTCATGCACAATGAAGGGTACAGCACCATGTGCGGACACGGCATCATCGCCATCGCCAAAGTGGCGCTGCAGACCGGGCTGCTCCCCGTTCACGAACCCGAAACACGGCTGTACATTGACACGCCGGCCGGGACGGTGACCGTCCATGCCGCGGTCAGCCAGGGGCGCATCGGCACGATCCGTTTTGAAAATGTCCCCTCGTTCGTGGTCGACCTCGATGCGGTCATCGAAGTGCCCGAATGGGGTGATGTCACCTTTGATCTGGCCTTCGGCGGGGCCTATTATCTCTACGTTGACGCGAACCAGTTCAATCTGCGCTGTACCCCGGATGAATATACAGATCTGGTCGATATCGCCATGTCGATCAAGGAAGCCTTCATCGTTCAGAAAGAGATCCGCCATCCCGGCAGCAATGACCTGAGCTTCCTCTATGGCGTCCTTTTCATCGCACCACCGCAGCAGCCGCACCATCACAGCCGCAATGTTTGCGTCTTCGCCGACGGCCAGGTGGACCGTTCGCCGACGGGGACCGGCATCAGCGGCCGGCTCGCCATCCATCACGCCCGCGAAGAGATCGGCATCGATCAAGCCATCGTCGTCGAAAGCCTCATCGGCACCACCTTCACCGGGCGCATCAAAACGTTGACCCAATTCGGCGGCCGTGCGGCGGTGATTCCCGAGATTGCCGGCACGGCGCATATCACCGGGCGCCACGAATTCCTGATCGATCCGGACGATCCTCTGCGCCACGGTTTTTTGATTTGAAACAAGCGCAGGAAATAACCGGCACGCTTTTCAACATCATGCGCTTTGCGCTGCACGACGGTCCGGGCATTCGCACCACGGTCTTTTTCAAGGGATGTCCGCTGCGATGCAGCTGGTGCCATAATCCAGAATCGCTCGCCCCGCAACCGCAGATATTGTTTCAGGGCGAGCGCTGTCTGGCCTGCGGCCAGTGCGCGACGGTCTGTCCGCACGGCGCGATCGTCCTTGTCAACGGCGTCCTGATCACCCGGCGCGATCTCTGCGCGCAGTGCGGGGCGTGCACGCTGGTCTGTCCGGCGGAAGCGCGCGTCCGCATGGGCGCGGCATGGGGCGTCGCCGCGGTCATGGCCGAGGTGCTCAAAGACCGTCCTTTTTATGAACAATCCGGCGGCGGCATCACTTTTTCGGGAGGCGAGCCGCTGCAGCAGCCCCGCTTTCTCGAGGAGCTCCTGCGAGCCTGCCGGCGGCAGGGTTTGCACACCGCCGTCGATACGTGCGGCCATGCGCCGCGGGCCGTCGTCAAACGGCTGGCGCCCTGGAGCGATCTCTGGCTCTTCGACCTCAAAATCCTCGATGCCAAAAAGCACCGCCATTATACGGGCAGGGACAACCGTTTGATCCTCGCCAATTTGCGCTATTTGTTGCAAAGCGGACAGCGCGTCCGGGTGCGGCTGCCGCTGATCCCGGGCGTCAATGATACAGCGCAAGAGATCGACGCGATCGGGGCGTTCCTCGCCGCGTCCGCTCCACCCGAAGCGTTGCATGTGCTGCCGTACCACAACGCCGGTGTCGAAAAGTACCATCGTCTGCATCAGCACTATCAATTATCCGGCAGTCAACCGCCCGCGGCCGCGCACATCGCCGAGGTGGTCGGCCGGCTGCAGAATTATATCGATCCTGTGATATCCGGAGGTTAGCGTCATGATGACGGAACGTGTTCGTCGATTGCGTCAGCAGAGTCTGGAGGCGGTGCCGCACCTCTGCGCCGAGCGGGCGGAAATCGTCACCCGCACCAGCCAGGCCATGGGACTTGAATCCGCGCCGATGCAGCGGGCGTTGCTCTTTGCGGCCATCATGCGGGAGAAGGAAATTTGCATCCTTCCCGGCGAACTCATCGTCGGTGAAAGAGGGCCGGCGCCCAAGGCGACTTACACCTACCCGGAGATCTGCTGCCACTCCCTGCAGGATCTGGACATTCTCGATACGCGCGAAAAGGTTTTTTTCAAGGTCGACGAGACCGTGCGGCAGCGCTATGAAGCGCTGATGATACCGTACTGGCAGGGCAAGACCATGCGGGAAAAGATTCTCGCCGAGATGAGTGCGGAATGGCGTCAGGCCTACAGCGCCGGTCTCTTCACGGAATTCATGGAACAGCGCGCACCGGGTCACACCGTACTCGATGACAAGATCTATCACAAAGGCATGAATGATTTCATCGCCGCCATCGATGCTCATCTGGCGCGCCTCGATTACCACAACGATCCACACGCCTATGACCGGCAGGAGGAGCTGCGCGCCATGCGCCTTTGCGCCGCAGCCATCATCACCCTGGCGCGGCGTCATGCGGAAAAAGCCCGTGCGCTGGCAAGCCGCGAGACGGACTTGCAACGGCGCAACGAGCTCTATCAGATCGCGGAGATTTGCGAACGCGTGCCCGCGGAAAAACCGCGCACCCTGTGGGAAGCCCTGCAGTACTACTGGTTTGTGCATCTCGGCGTCATCACCGAACTCAATCCCTGGGATGCCTTCAATCCCGGCCGCCTCGATCAGCATCTCCTGCCCTTCTACGAGCACGACCTGGCATCAGGGGCGTTGCCGCGGGAAGAGGCGCGGGAGCTGCTGCACTGTTTCTGGATCAAATTCAACAACCAGCCCGCGCCGCCCAAGGTGGGCGTCACCGCGGCCGAGAGTTCGACCTACACTGATTTCGCCAACATCAATGTCGGCGGCCTGCGCCGCGACGGCGGCGATGGCGTCAACGAACTTTCTTTTCTCTTACTGGAGGTTATCGATGAGATGCGGCTGGTGCAGCCCAGCTCAAACATTCAGCTCAGCCGCAAGAATCCCGACCACTTTCTCAAGGAGGCTCTGAAAATCGTCCGCAAGGGATGGGGCCAGCCCTCCCTTTTCAACGCCGATGTCGTGGTCGAGGAGTTGCTGCGCCAGGGCAAGTCGCTGGAAGATGCGCGCTGCGGCGGCACCTCCGGCTGCGTTGAAACCGGCGCCTTCGGCAAGGAGAGCTATATCCTCACCGGCTATTTCAACATCCCCAAGATTCTCGAACTCACCCTGCACAACGGCTTCGATCCGCGCACGGGACAGCAACTGGGACCCCGGAGCGGCGAGCCAGAAACCTGGCGCCATTTTGACGACCTGCTGGCTGCCTTCGAAAAACAGATGCGCCACTTCATCGACCTCAAGATGCGCGGCAATCAGATCATCGAACGCCTCTATGCGCGCTACATGCCCGTGCCATTTCTCTCCATTTTGATCGACGACTGCATCGCCAACGGACGGGACTATAACGACGGCGGCGCGCGCTATAACACCAATTATATCCAGGGCGTCGGCATCGGCACCATCACCGACTGCCTCTCCGCACTGAAAAAACATGTCTATGAAGATCATCATCTCACCGCTGCGGAGATGATCGCCATTCTGGATCAGGATTTCGCCGGCCACGAACCCCTGCGACAGCGCCTGCTCAACAAGACGCCCCGATA
>DCUM01000216.1 GCA_002327255.1 bacterium UBA2214
CAAAAACGACTCATGGATGCGATATTCCGCATCGGCATCGAGGCTGGCCGTGGGCTCGTCGAGAATGACGATGGGGGCCTCGCGGTAAAATGCCCGTGCCAGCGCCATGCGCTGCCACTCGCCGGTGCTCAGTTCGCTGCCCTCTTCGATCCAGCGCCCCAGCGGCGTCTCCATGCCCTGCGGCAGTTTTTCGATGACCGATGCGGCACCGGAAAGCTGCGCGGCGCGCTGTATGGCATCTTCCTGCATGGGCAGCGTCGTGTCCCCATACCAGATATTCTCCCGCGCCGTGGTATGGTACTGGGAAAAATCCTGCAGCAGCACGCTCATCGATTTGCGGAGATCGGCCACCGCGTAATCCCGCAAATCGAAGCCATCGAGGGTGATGCGGCCCGACTGCGGGTCGTAGAGCCGGCAGATCAGCTTGATCAGGGTGGATTTGCCGCTGCCGTTCTCGCCCACCAGGGCGATGTGCTCGCCCGGCGCTATCTGGAAACTGACCTCTCGCAACGCGGGCGCGGCGCTCGACGGATACTGGAACAGGACCCTTTCGAAACCGATGCCGTAATGCGCTTTCTTCGGCAGCGTCCGCGGCGCCGGCGGATCCGCAATGGCCGGCTCGAGATGCAAAAAATCAAAGAGCGTGCGCAGAAAGAGCGAATCTTCATAGAGTTCGGCCAGGCCCTTCAGGGTCGACTGCAGCGAGGTTTGCCCGCGCTGAAACGCCTGATAATACATCACCAGTCCACCCAGTGTGATGGCGCCGGTGAGGGCGCCGCGCGCTATAAAGGCGAGCAGGGCAAAGGCCACCAGGATGGTAAAGAACTGGCCGGCCATCTCGGCCATGGCGCGCTTGCGGTTGATCTTGAGCCGCTCCATGGCGACGCGCCAGTGCAGTTCCTTGAACCGGCTGGTGAAGAGATCGCCGAGTCCGTAAAGACGCAGCTCTTTGGCGTATTCCTGCGAACTGATGAGCCAGCCGTAATAGTGCGACTTGCGCTCCGACGGCGTCCATTGCTTGTGCCACTCGTAGAGGCGTCTGGAAAATTTGTATTTGACCCAGACCGCCGGAATGACGGCGACCGCGGCAAGGATGAGCACCAGGGCGTTGAAGGTGAGCAAAACTGCCACCATGGCGCCGAGGGTGATGGCGTTCTGCACCATCTGTACCAGCTTGTTGACCATGGCCACGGGACGGAACGCCGCCTGATGCTGCGCCATGTGCAGGGTGTCGAAATAGGCCGGGTTTTCGTAATAGGCGAGATCGACCTGCACCGATTTGGTGTGGATCAGATTGGAAATATATTCATTGACGCGCAGGTCGCGGTATTCCTGGACAATTTGGGCCAGACTGTTCAGCAGAGAACCGATGACGCCGGCCGCGGCGGCGAGAAAAATAAAGATCAAGAGCTTTTGAAACGCCGCGGTTTTGTCGGCGGCATTCACCCCCGCGGCCGCGGCATCCACCACCAGCTTGATGAGATAGAGCGAGAGAAGGGGAAAGAGCCCCTGCAGCAACGCCATCAGGGCGGTGAGCAGCGTCCATTTTCCCGAGCTTTTATAGACCAGTTCCGCGGCTTGACGCAGGGCAGGAAGACCGGTCTGGAGTTTTTTAAGCAAAAAATTCATTTATACGTGTAGGCAGTTGGCAGTTGTTATCCGTCGTGCACCGTCAGTGTCGCGTCGTCGCCATACTGAAGAATGCGCTCACTGATGAAGCGCCGGTATTTATACCAGGAGAGTTGCTCAAAGCGACAATCCCAGAAATATTTTCGCAACGAATCAGGCAGAGGCATTTCTGCAGAACCGGGTTGGGTGCCATGCACATCCATCTCGTTTTCCGTGTTTGCCGGCGCCGCGCTTCCGGTTATTTTTTTAAGGTTTTGCCGCCGATGAAAAACCGGTACGGCGCGCGGATGAGCCAGGGTGCTTCGGGATGGTTGCGGCGGCCGATGGCGCGCCGGCCCAGCAGCAGCACCTGTTCTTCCCGTCCGGCTCTTTTAAAGGTTGCGATGTTCAATTGTGTTGCGCGGATGAGCGGAATGCGTTTGGGCGCAAATTTTGCGAGGAACGCAGCCAGTCGGAAGAGAAACCGGTTCCGGGTGCGGCGCAGTTCAGCGCGGTACTGCCCGGCTGTGCCGTTGCGCGCCTTGAAGCGGCAGCGGCCACGGTGTATCTCGACCACGCGGCCGATGATGTCTGCTGGCTGCAGCAGATACGGATCATCGAGGCGGTTGTTGTCGCCGCGGGTTTTTATGCCCTGCGGTGAAACATGAATCACCCGGTGCACGACCTGTTTATCGTCCAAGGGCGATCTAAAAACCACCACATCTCCCCTTTTCACCGGCCGTTCTGTAAAGGGTATTACGATCAGCCCGTCACCCGCCTTGAGGGTTGGATTCATGCTTGGGCCGGTGTAATTAAAAATTGGCTGCTTCAAAAGGATTCCCCGGGCAATCGATGCTGGGAAGTAACTCACGATCGTCCAGAAGCTTTTCCTCGCACGGTAACCCAGGCAAGGTCATCCTGCCCAGTTTCAGCGCTTTTGGGCAAAGTCGCGAAATGATGAGTTCAGAAAAGGGAAAATATTCCATGAGCGATCGAATTGCATGCCTCATTACAGTTTGGCAATCAACTGATCGTAATCCGAATGACTGCCGATCCAGAACCAAAGCAAGGCGTCATCAACCTCGACGGCTAAAGCCCGGTAATGTAGACCAATTCTGACTGATCTGAATTTGTCAATTTTTTTAAGGGAAAGAGAGGGATGACGCGGATTAATTTTGAGGAGATTAAAAGCATTGCTTGCCTGTTTTTGAACAGTCTCAGGCAATTTGTCCATGCAATCCCAAAAGTCAGGTGCTGCAAGGTGTTTCATAGGGCGCGCGTTTTTCCCTCGTGATAGTCAGTTAGTGCCTTGTCGGCAATCTTTGCCATTCGCCCGGAATGTACATCGTTTTCGATTTGTGCATCCCACACCTCCGCATCATATTTTGTAAACCAGTCTCTGAAAGAAACAAATTCACCTGGAGAAAGCTTTTTAATCTCTTGTTCTAATTGTTCAATTTTTGTCATAACTTGACTCATTAAGGATTTTGGTCGAAGAATAATTGCTAACACACCCTCGAGGAAATATAAAAAAATCATCTACCATAATCAAGCAATAACCCGACTAAATAAACTTGACATGACACCAGTATTGAAAATGGAAAATCATTGCTGTTTTAAGAACGGGAAACAGGAGTGTCATGACCATTGCGGATGGAGTTTAAAAATGCATGCCACATTTCATAGTACTTTCAATTACATCCCAGAATGATCCATCTCGTGTGATTTGAAGGCGAAAGGCTGGAATATTCCCAGTAATCGCACAAGCATTGTTAAATAATTGTTTTCTGAGAATAACCAGATAACTTTTTGGCATATCACGAAAAAATCTTTGATATACTTCAATAGATGATTTCATGATCAGATAGGATGCTTCAATTCTCTTGAGAGGAGTCGCACAATCTGTGGATGATTTTTCAAGAAAGAAAATAGCTTCCAGCGGCACAGAATTTTGTACATCTCCTATCGAAAGAACATCCAAATGAAATACGATTTTGATTAAAGCACGTACTTGCAAGTTATCTTGAACACTATTTTCTTTTTTTATTACACATTTTCACACAGTCTCAGGTGCTTGGTGACGAGAAAAAGTGATATCAACAAGCGCAGATAAAATAGAATCAAAGAGAAACTGTGAGTAAAACAAACTTAAAAAAGATATCAAGATTATGCTTAAATCCGTTCCAATAACTTCCAGTAACCGCCATCGATGGAAAATGATAAACGAAAGGCGGGGATTTTATGGGCCATTCTAACAGCATTATCGAAAAGCAAGAGTATGATTTCACGTTTGGTGTCGGGAGGGCAAAGAGTTAAAAATTTGCGATAAACATCATATGAAGACT
>DCUM01000071.1 GCA_002327255.1 bacterium UBA2214
AGACAACCTCGAGAATATCTCTGAATCAGCGAAAGGCCGCCGTCACCTGGGCGCGGCCGGTATGGATAACCCCCTGGCGCTCGGGCTCATTGCGGCCTGAATAGGACACGGTGGCCTGGACGGTCTGCGACAGCCGGTAATCGAAACGCAGATCCCAGCGCAGCGATTGTCCGGCGCTGCGGCCATTGGCCATCTCGTAAGGAATCAAGCGGCCTTTGGGCGTTACCTGCACCTGACTCCATTCCATCTCCGCCTGCCAGCGCCCTTTGGTCTGCCAGGAGTAGACGACGCGCGGTGTGAAGGCCAGTGCCCGCAGCCGGGTTGCCGGCGTATAGAAGCGGTCCTGCTCCCAGGCCATGCGACTCTCGAGCGCCAATTCCAGCCGCGATTGCGGCCGGTACGACAGTTCGACGCGCCCCTGACGGCTGAGGATGTCGCGATCCTGCCGCGACTGCTCGGCAAAGGCGCGCTCCATCCGCTTCTGCACCAGCTCCGATTGACTGCTCAAGGCCTTGCCGAGCCGCGCCGTGATCCGGGCGCTCGCCTCTTCATCCTGCCGCGTCTGCCCGCCTTCGAGGTACTGATTGTTCATCTCTTCGCGCGTCTGATAGCGCAGGCGCAGTGAAAAAATACGCCGGTTTTCAAACAGGAACAAATCCTGCCGCCACAGAATATTGCCGTACATGGTCGCCGCCGCCTGCTGGAATTTGTCGAGATTGAGGAGATAGATCTGCCACACCTCTTTTTCCTTGCTGCGTTCCTCAAGACTGACAAACGTTTCCGACGAGAGGGCGCCCAGCCATTTTTTCATCCGCCCTTTGACGGCCCTTGCGCCCCAATGCCGGGACGGATCCAGGCGCAGGCGGGCGCTGGCTTTCAGCTCGACCACCGGGACCAGCTCGTCGGTGGTGAGAATACGCAGGATATAATCTCCCAACGGATCGACGACATACTCTTTGAGCTGCTCGTCATAGCGATAGGTGCCGTCTCCGGGGCTTACTTTGATGTAGACGCGCTCTTTGGTGGCGGTGGCGGTGTTGGATATCTGATAATTCAATTCGGAATTGACGGCATTTTTCCAGGGGTTGAACATCACGCGCATCTCCGCCAAATCCGTATTCTGACGCCCGGCACCGGAATCGGCGTAGGTGCGCTCGCGATGGGTATAATCGAGATGGGCGGACAGGGCGCCGAGCTGCTGCACCTTCAAGCCGAGCTGTTGCGTGACAGCCGTGGATTTTTCCGTGAAGGTATCCCATCCGATATAGGTGTCATCGTTGCGCCAGCTCTGTCGCGCCGTGGCGGTGATTTTGGCCGCCGGCCGGAATTCCAGACCGCTGCTCAGGTTATCAAAACGGAATCCGGTGTACAGGGAATCGGCCCAGTGCTCTCTCTTCTCTTCCCCCTCATAATCGATGAACGGCTTCAGCCGCCAGATGGTATGGGCGAGCCGGGTGCGCAGGCGCTGCCAGTCGCCGCTGTTGCGGTCGTTCTCATGGCGCCTGGAGATGTTTTCATAGCGCAGGGCATACTCGGGCCATTTCGGCCTGGTGAGGAGATTCTCGATCTGCCAGCGGGTCGACTGAAAACCCGCTTCCTTGCGGATGTCGCCGAATTCTCCCGAAAGTTTCACTCCGGGCATGGGGTCATACTGCGCCTGGGCCTCGCGCACGCGCTCTCCCCTGGCCGCGTTGCCCGGCAAATCCCAGCGCCGGTTGTATTCCGCTTCGCTGGTACGGTCGATGTCCCGGAAGCGATCATCGACGCTGCGCCAGTGCCCCGTCACGGCCAGTTTGCCCAAATTATTTTTCCCCCAGCGCAAGGGGCCGGGTGATAATTTCAGCTGCCAGTCCTGGGCCACGCCCTGGTTATCCGCGTCGCCAAGCGTGGAGTAGCTGTTCAAATCATTTTCGCTCACAGCCACTTCGCCTTTTAAGTGCACGGCCGTGATGGGCCGGGCGGCGAGATGGAAGTTGAGCAGACTCTGGCTGCGGGCCGGTGTGAGGAGCAGGACCGGTTGGTAGCGGCCTCGTGCACTGCCGGCGTAGGTGTAGATACCGGCGCCCTGATAGGTATAATCGCCCTTTCCCTCACCCACATCGGAAAAAGTGACCGCATAGTCGCCCGAGTCCGCTCCGGTGTAGTGAAAATAGCCCTGCGGTGTCCTGATATAGCGGCCCTTGCCCGGCCCCACATAGAGGGCGCCATCACTGACGGCTTTGTCCGGATCATCGCCGGCCGCCTGAAGGATGGCCAGGCGTTCCTCATTCAGGGTGAAATCGAGCGGATTGTCTTTGTCATCGCCTTCATGGATGAAGGTGGCACCGAATTTGAGGCGTCCGTCCCATTGCTCCGTGGAAGCCTGGGCGGCATAGATGCTGCGGCGGAATTTTTCATCCGAGTATTGAAAATCGACAATGAGGCGGGAATCGGCGGTGATGAGGCGGCGCCTGGTGAAGGTGATCTGCGCCGCGGCATAATCGATGACATAATCGTTGGTCTCGCCGCGCACCAGTTCCTCGCCATCGAGATAGACGCGTTCCGTGCCGGCGAGGATGATGATATCGATCTGTCCGCGGTCGCCTTTGAGCTGATAGGGGCCCTGATTGCCCTCCTGGCCCTGGAACGGCTGCGAAAGATATTTGCCCCTGGAAACGGCACCGGCGGCACTGGCCTGAACATTTTTATAGTTCACAGCGCCCATGGCGCCCTGCAGTTTGCGACTGTAGCGCGAGAATTCTGCGGAGGAAAAATCGAGGGTGTAATCGCCCAGCGTGGCGGCGAAATGGGGGGCCTTGAGCTGCACGAAGACCTTGTCGATTTCCTGCAGATTCTGGGTCGTCCCTTCGGGCTGAATGGGGGTGCTCTGATCGGTCAACGCGGCGACCACCTCGACCTGATCGGCCACCTTGCCGGAGACATTGATATTGAGCGCTGAATTGATTTTCAAGCCGCGGTTGTTGCCTACCGTCACGCCGCGGGTGATGCTGCCGCTCTTGTTCAATTGCGCCGCCAAATCCTCTTCCTGATGCGCTCCGGGGCCTCTCTCCATGCCGGGCAGAGCGGTCTCTGCGCCGGCGACGCGTTGAATCAACGGACGGCGCTGCAGTGTGCGTGGTACGGGAGAAGGCGCCTTTTGATAGATGAGACGAATTTCCGCACCTTGGGGAACCGCTTCGAGGAAGCGGAGTTCGCCGGCGAGATAATCCAGCGCGTACGCCGGCGCCTTGAGGGGTTGTCCATTGATGAACACATTTTCCGAGTTGGCAATAATCAACGAATCAGGGAGGAAATAGGGGCCGCGACGCCCCTCGCCCAGCAGTACGAAATCCTTTTCGTGGAGCGTGATGCGCTCGAGTTTTCCCGTCACCTGTGCCCAGGCTGGCAAACAGGCAAACAGGAAGAGCATAAGGATCCGTCGCGCCATCATCGCATCATCCCGTCCCGGCGAATCACAACTTCTGTGACCAGGCGATCTGAAAGATTTGCACACGGTGGTTTTCCGCCTCGCAGACCAGGAGCAAATCCCGGTGCAGCGCGACATCGCTGATCCCCGCAAAAGCGCCCAGTTTATCGCCCGGCGAACCGAATCGGGCGATCAGCCGGCCCTGGCGATCAAAGACCATCACTTCATGGCGGGAAGCGTCGCCGACATAGAGACGGCCCTGGGCATCCAGCGCCACACCGGCAGGAGATTTGAGCGTGCCGCTGCCGATGTCATGGAGGTAATTGCCGAAATAGTCATAGACGAGTATCGCCGCGCGCTGCCGATCGCTGATGTAAATACGCTCCTGGGCGGAAATGCAGATTTTTTGCGGATCCAGAAGATTGCCTTCGCCCCAGTCAAAATCCCCAAACTGCCGTTCCGGCACACGCAGCGTATTGAGTTTGAGGACGCGGTAGTTTTCGCCATCGACGACAAAGAGATCACCATGAATGGAGATGGCCAGAGCCCGGGGAAACCCCAGTGACAATTTCTCATCACCTTCGCGGCGAAATTCATACGCCTCGATCCAGTGCAGGTTTCTGTCGAGCCGGACAATACGGCGGTTCTGATAATCGGCGACAAAAACATCCAGCCCGTTCCCGGCCCATACATCCAGCGGGCGTTGAAATTGATCCTGCCCCCAGCCAAAACCGCCGATCGTGGCCAGCACCCGCCCGTTGCGATCCAGCTTCTGGATGCGGTTGTTGCCCGTATCCGCAATATAGATATTGCCATTGGGATCGACCGAAACGGCCTGGGGGGTGTTGAACTCGCCGGGGCCCTGACCCGGGCGGCCCAGAGCCAGCAGGGGACGAATTTGCAGGGCATCCAGACCTTGCGCGTGCAGCGGCGCGACAGCCAGAAACAGCATCAGCAGAGAACGGATCGATTGAGAAAAATTCATAGTCCACCAAAAAGAAAAAACCCGAAGTGATTCGGGCGCGCACTGACAGGGAATCTGTTTACAGGAGCGGGGTCGGCACTACCGGCTCCGCTCAGCAGGGTAAATGACATAATTGGACGTGCGCATCAGATCATGGCACTTGCGCCAGCGGCCGTAAGCTTGTGCTACGAGCCGGTCACCCCTGGACAGCTGCCGCACCCGGTCTCCCTGCAGGCGATTGCCGCCGTTTCTGTACTCTTCATTGAGAAGACGATCCAGAGTCTGTAATTGTTCAATCGTCAAGCTGCCCTTGATATAGCGGTCATTCCTGGGATCTGTGTCATAGATGGGACTCCATGCCGGCCGGTTGTCCCAGGGAATGGGTACCCATCCGCGCTTGACACCATAGAATCCAGCCGCCGCCAGCACCAGAACAATAAAGACCATTTTAATCGAGCCTGAACCAGTACTGTTTGCCATCCCTTAACCCTGTTTGAATAATTAATTATTTTATTCAACGTAAATTAAAGTTAAACAATGCAAAAGTCAAGGGAAAAGTGCGCAGTTCTGTAAAATTCTCTTGATACTTGGCTCATTTTACCGTATTTTTATAGGATATATAGACCGGCTTTGCGTCGTGTACATGCCTGCTGCGATGATCATCGGTCACCATGCACAAATGGGTCTTCCCGTTAAAAGAGGCAATAACTGTGCCGCGTCCGACAAATGAGGCCATACGTCACTTCCTGGTCTCCGCTTTCATGATCATCGGTTTTTGCATCATCGTACTGAGCGGCTGTACCTGGCATCCCGATCCGCGTTTCCGGAGTTCGCCCTACGCCTCTGAACCCGCCCTGTTGCCGCAACAATTCAGAGGAGAACATTATGGCGCGATGGATTCATTAATTGTGGCACGCTTCAAGGAGGAAATTCGTCTTTTGTGGCAGGCGCCCTATCGCTGGGGCGGCAATTCACAGCAGGGCATCGATTGTTCCGGACTGATTGTCAAAATTTATCGCGATGCCGCGGAGATGAATTTGCCACGCACCACGCGGGAACTGTTCACAATTGGCACGGACATCCAGTCGCATCCGCTGCAATTTGCCGATCTGGTGTTTTTTGGACTCAAACAGCACAGCGAACCGGATCATGTCGGATTATACGTCGCGCATGGATATTTCGTTCATGCCTCGGTGCGTGCGGGTGTGAAACTCTCGAAAATTTTCGATCCACCCTACCAGACGCATTTTTGGGGGGCGCGACGAATCTTCAATTGAAATCCCTTCAGACAGGGTGATGAGGCGCCAACGCGATTACGCCAGAAAGACACTGTGGAAAATCAGTCCATTGCGATCATAAAAAGAGGGGACATGCTGGAGATCGAGATCGACGATCTCGCTTTCGGCGGTGCCGGTGTGGGCAGAGTGCAAGACCTGGTCGTCTTTGTCGAACAAGCCCTGCCCGGCCAAAAGGTGCTCGCCCGTGTGGTGAAAAAAAAGAAAAACTTTGCCGAAGCCCGGCTAATGCAGATTCTCGAACCCTCTCCGCATCAGACAGCGCCGCGTTGCCGCCATTTTGGCCAGTGCGGCGGTTGCGCGTTCCAGCACCTCGCGTATGATCAGCAGCTGCAGTACAAGCAGAAACAGGTCGAAGAGACCATGCGCCGCCTCGGGGGATTCGAGCCTCTCGATGTTCTGCCGACTTTGCCTTCTCCCTGCATCTATCAGTATCGCAACAAGATGGAGTTCTCTTTTTCACCGCAGCGCTGGCTTGCGGCCGAAGAACTGGGCCAAAAGGAAGAGAAGGAAAAAGCCGGGGTCTATTTGGGGCTGCATGTCCGCGGATTTTTTGACAAGATCATCGATGTTTCGGAATGCTGGCTGCTGCCGCCGCGGGCGAGCGCACTGGTCGAGGTGGTGCGCGATTTCACCATCGCTTCCGGAAAACCCGCCTATCATGCCCGCGCGCATGAAGGATTTTGGCGCTTTTTGGTCATTCGGCAGGCACAAAACACCCCCGATCTGATGGTCAATCTGGTGACATCGGAGTATGATGAAAAGATCGCCCGGCAATTCAAGGCGTTGATGGCAACGCAATTCCCGGAAATCACCAGCCTGTATTACAGTACGACCCAAAATCTCTCCGGTGTGGCTTACCCTGAAGCGGAATATCTGCTTTCCGGAGAGCCTCTCATCATCGAGAAATTGGGTCCGTATGCGTTTCAAATTTCCAGTAATTCGTTTTTTCAAACCAACTCGCTGCAAGCGCAGCGGCTCTACGATGTGGTGGCCGATTACGCCCGGCTGCAACCTGATGAGAACGTCTACGATCTCTACTGCGGCGCCGGAACCATTTCCCTGTACATCAGTCACGGCGCGCGACAGGTCACCGGCTTCGAATCCGTCGCAGCCGCTGTCAGGGATGCGCAGGCCAATGCGACCCTGAACCAGGTCAGCAACTGCACGTTCGTTTCGTGCGATTTGCGCGACGGCCTGAGCGACACCCGGGATGTCATCACCCGATATGGACGGCCGGATGTCTGCATCATCGATCCGCCGCGCAGCGGCATGCATCCCAAAACGGTGGACGCCTTGCTGCGGCTGTTGCCACAGCGCATCGTTCATGTCTCCTGCAATCCGGCGACCCTGGCGCGGGATGTCAAACTGCTATGCGCCGATGCGTATCGCCTGGTCAAGATTCAGCCGGTGGATATGTTTCCACACACCGCGCACATCGAGGCGGTAGTCCTCTTGCAGCGCACTTAATAACCACTGCCGTGCCATGGCACGGCCAAATGAGGTATGCACGCTTATGAAACTGTCATTCATCAAAAAACTTTTTGGCACGAAATCCGAAAGCAAGCCCGCTCCCAAGCAGGAAACGACCCCTCCGCGGGAGCACTCCCGCCGCCCGCGGCGCAAAGGGCGCCGCCCCCAGGGACCGCAACGCGTCGGGCAACCGAGCCGGCCGAGACCGGAGCAGCAGGAGCGCCCGGCTTCGCCGCCGCAGCAGCGCGGGCCGGATCAGCGCCGCCCGGAAAGACCGGCGCCCGCACGTGAGCCATTGGCGAAAATCGAAATTGAAAAACCCAAACCCGCCCCCGTCATTAAAAAAGAACCGCTGCCCGCGGTCACCCAGGATCAACTCTCCCAACCCATCCAGGCCGCCATGGCGCGCGCCGGTTGGACGGAAATGATGCCGGTTCAGGCACGCACCATTCCCTATCTGCTCGCCCGTCGCAATCTCATGGTGCAGTCGCGCACCGGCAGCGGTAAAACCGGCGCATTCGTCCTGCCCATGCTGGAACATCTCGATGCCGCCAGCAACAACACCCAGGCGCTGGTTCTGGTCCCCACCCGCGAACTGGCCAAACAGGTGGCCGAAGAAGCCAAACTGTTGTGCGGCGACAGCGGCCTCAAAGTCATCGCCGTCTACGGCGGCGTCGGTTATGGTCCACAGATTGAAGCATTTCGCGAAGGCGCTCACCTTGTCGTAGGCACGCCCGGCCGCGTCCTCGACCATCTCCTCAAACGCTCGCTTAATCTCCATGAATTGCGCCTTCTCATCCTGGATGAAGCGGATCGCATGCTCTCCATGGGCTTTTATCCGGATATGAAACAGGTGCAAAAATATCTGCCGGAAAAAGTCAATGCCTACATGTTCTCGGCGACGTTTCCGCCCTTTGTGCTGCGGCTGGCCGATGAATTTCTCGAAGACCCGGAATTCATCAGCCTGAGCGGTGATCAGGTCTATGTGGCCGAAACCGAGCACTGCTTTTACCTCGTGCCCCCCATGGACAAAGACCGCGCCCTGGTGCGCATCATCGAACTCGAGAACCCGGCCCAGGCCATCATCTTTTGCAACACGCGTTCTCAGGTGCATTATGTGGCCGTGGTCCTGCAGCGCTTTGGCTACAATGCGGATGAGTTGAGTTCCGACCTCTCCCAGAATGCCCGCGAGCAGGTGATGGCCCGCTTGCGGACGGGGAGTCTGCGCTTCCTCGTCGCCACCGATGTGGCCGCCCGCGGCATCGATATTCCGCAACTCTCCGCGGTGATCATGTACGAGCCGCCCGAAGACCCCGAAGCGTATATTCATCGCGCCGGCCGCACGGGCCGGGCGGGCGCTGCCGGAGAAGCCATCTCCCTGGTCACTGAAATCGAACAGATCGAGCTGGATCGCATCGCGCGGCGCTTCCATTTCACCCTGCTGCAGCGCACTTTGCCGACCAATGAAGATGTCTCCACGCTGGTCACCGAACGCATCACCGCCATGCTGGAATCACGCTTTCGCGCGAAAGACAATGTGGAAAAAGAGCGTCTGCGCCGTTTCCTGCCCCTGGCGCAGAACCTCGCCGGCAACGAGGATTTGAATATGGTCATCGCCATGCTGCTGGATGAGTTCTATCAGGCCAGTCTGCATGCCCCGCTGGCGGCGGCCGTACCCGCGGCCGAAGAGAAGCGTCCCCAGGACGGGGAAGTGAGACGGTACGAGGAGCGCCGCAACAGCAATCGCCGGCGCCGGGGCCCGAGACGGCCCCCCCGCAACAACCCGTCCTGATAATTCACGAGGCGGCCTCCCATGCCTGGGGGCCTGACACGGCTCGTCCTTGAGCCGCCACCAAAGACGCAGTTGAAAAAACCGGATCAACCCCGGGGTCGCCGTTTCCTGTGACCCCGGGGTTCCCTATGCGACTGTTTTTATGGATGCGGATTTTCCGGATTTGCTGCATAAACCGCAGCCCTGTCAGGAACAGCCCTTTTTCAACAGCCTCCAACCTGGGGGAACGCCTCATTTTTTCATCACATACTCTCAGACAGAACATGAAATACATCGGTGCACATGTCAGCGCCAGTGGCGGTGTCTCCCGCGCGCCGCAAAACGCGCAAGCCATTGGCGCTCAAGCCTTCGCCCTATTCACAAAAAATCAACGGCAATGGCTGGCCGCCCCCCTGGCGGCGGATGAAATCGAACGTTTTGCGGCAACCTGTCGCGATCTGGGTTACACCCCGGACAAGATTCTCCCGCATGACAGTTATCTCATCAACCTGGGGCATCCCCAAGCCGGGCCGCTGCAAAAATCGCGGGACGCCTTCATCGGCGAGATGCAACGTTGTCAGCAGCTGGGACTGCAAATGCTCAATTTTCATCCCGGGGCGCACCTGCAACAATTATCCGAGCAGGAATGTCTCGCGCGCATTGCGGAATCCATCAATCAGGCGCTGGAAAACAGTGAGGGAGTGACCGCGGTCATCGAAAACACCGCCGGTCAGGGGAGTATGGTCGGTCATCGTTTCGAACAGCTCGCCGAGATCATCGCCCGGATCAAGGATCAGGCGCGCGCCGGCGTCTGCCTGGATACCTGTCATCTCTTCGCCGCGGGATATGACTTGCGCGAACCGGCTGCTTACGAGGAGACCATGCAGGCCTTTGCATCCATCGTCGGATACGGATATCTGCGCGGCATGCATGTCAACGACGCCAAAAAACCCCTGGGAAGCCGTGTGGATCGCCATGCACCCATCGGCAAAGGCTTTCTGGGTCTGGAGGCTTTTCGCCTGCTCATGCAGGATGAGCGCCTGAACGGCATTCCGCTCATCCTCGAAACCCCGGAGCCCGAGCGCTGGCCGGAGGAAATCGCCCTGCTTTACGACCTGGCAAATAATACATAAAAAAAGCCACCCTGCGCGGCCTCCGCGAGGGTGGCTGTAACCTCGGCTATACTCAAACAAATCAGTAAATCCGGATGTCTCCCATGCCGACCCGGCAGACCAGATGCAATCTGGCGGGCGCGTCGTCATATTCCGGCGTCTTGAAATGGATCTCCTGTCCGAATCCATCCGCCTTGCGATCCAGCACCTTGATGTCGCCCAGACTCACCCGGGTGGAAATCTGAACCGGGACATCCGGCGCCAGATCGACCTGAATATCACCCACGATACAGTGCAGATAGAGCTGATGTTCGCCGGGGGCCAGCTTTATCTGAGAAGCATCTACAATGATCGATCCCACACCCGTTTTCGCCTCGCCGCCCTTGAATTCGGGTTGCGCCAGCTTGAGCCGCACATCCCCAAGCACATTGCTCTGCAACAAGCCCCGTGCAGACGACGGTATGGACTGATAGGCCGACTCGTCACCGTTTCCGGCTGCCGCATCCCGGCTCTTCGCCTCATAAATCAGATAAATCCCCAACAGGATCAGCGCGATGGGCCAATTGCGGAAAAAAAATCCCAGCAAATTGAACGGATGCAGATTGTCTGTGAGCAGGAGCACGCCGATGACGACGAGTAGCGCCCCCCAAAATAGTTTGTTGCTGCTGGATGAAGTGGACATGATATCTCCTCTGTGTTTTAACCCCTGGCGTGGACGGCATGCTCTGTTATTTTCCGGGGTATCCTCTGCCTTCATGTTCTGCAATATATCTTTCGGCTTCGAGGGCGGCGGCACAGCCGGAGCCCGCCGCGGTGATGGCTTGCCGATAGATGGAATCCTGTACATCGCCGCAGGCGAAGACACCGGCCAGATTGGTATGGGTGCGGCGGTCTGTGGCGATGTAATTGCCCGCATCCAGATCGACCTGACCCGCAAAAAGTTCGGTGTTGGGTTTATGACCGATGAAGACGAAAACCCCATCCACGGCAAAGTCGCTGATCGCCTGCGTCTTGACATTGCGCAGCTTCAGTTGGGTGACCGTCTCCTGCCCGACGACCTCTTCGACCACGCTGTCCCATATAAAGGAGACTTTTTCATTGTTTTCCGCGCGTTCCTGCAGGATCGCATCGGCACGCAGCCGGTCGCGGCGATGGATGATGGTCACCTGTGCGGCAAAGCGGGTTAAAAAAAGGCCTTCATCCAAAGCGCTGTTGCCGCCGCCGATCACCGCGACTTTTTTGCCGCTGAAAAAGAAACCGTCGCAGGTGGCGCAATAGGAGACCCCCTTGCCGATATATTTGTCTTCACCCGGCACCCCCAGCCTTTTGGGGGTGGATCCCGTGGCGATGATCACCACCCGGCTGCTGAAGGATTGGGTAGCGGTGCTGACGTGTTTGATCTCTCCGCTCAGGTCCACGCTGGTGACGACATCGTAGAGCATTTCAGCGCCAAAACGCGTTGCCTGTTTTTCGAAGAGCTGGTACATTTCGAATCCGCCCAACCCTTCCGGGAAACCGGGAAAATTTTCCAGGTCATTGGTCAGCGTCACCTGCCCGCCGCGTTCCATCCCGGAGATGACCAGGGGGCGCAAATTGGCGCGTGCGGCATAGATGGCGGCGGTGAACCCTGCAGGCCCTGAGCCAATGATAATGACTTCTCTCACGTTCTTTCCTCCACAATTTTACAGTTTGCCTGTGTGTGTATACATTAGATTCATCACCGTCGACAAGTATTCACTCTATTTTCATCGTCCTTAAAAAATTTCAAACCGGATTGGAGATGTCGACAAATTCCACTTCCAGGCCAAATTTTGCGGCCACGTGTTCCCCGAGGGCGCGAATCCCCAGCCGTTCCGTGGCGTGGTGCCCGGCTGCCCCAAAATGGATACCGCCTTCGCGCGCAAGATAGTAACTGGCTTCGCTGGGCTCACCGGTGATGTAGGCATCGAGGCGCGCATCGATCGCCAGGCTCAAATCCCGCGCGGCGCCGCCGGAGCAGAGTCCGATATGACGAATTTCTTCGGGACCGTAGTCAAAGAAAACCGGCTCTTTGGCGAAAACCTCGGTGACGAGGGCGTGGAGATGCGCCGCGCTCATGGGTTCAACGCAGCCCTTGAGTCCGATCTCCCCGAGGGGTGAGATATTGTAGAGTCCCAGCGCCCGTGCTGCGAGTATATTATTGCCGATCTCGTCATGCTTGTCAAGCGCCAGGTGATAGGCCAGCAGGGTTATGCTGTTTTGCAGCAGCAGGGCGAGGCGCTGTTTATAGGGCCCGCGCACCACCCGGCTGTCGCGATCCCACAACATGCCATGATGCACCATGATCACATCGGCCTCCTTTTCAATGGCGGCTTCAAACAACGCGACGCTGGCGGAGACGCCGGTCACGATATGGCGGACAGATTCGCGGCCCTCGACCTGCAGCCCCATGGGCCCGTAATCGGGCACTTGATGGACTTTAAGATAGTCGTCCAGATAACCGATCAGCTCGTCCCGTTTGATCATTTCAGACCTCGATTGTTTGACATTACCCCGTGTCGCCCTGCGCGGTCCGTTGGTGCTGCAAGAAGCGTCTCTTATCCCAGGGTCTGAATGGTGGCATACGGACCAGCGCCTTGAGGCCGCCAGAAATTCTTATGAATTCCCGGCGACGGTCTGGTCTCTCCTGCGGCACGCGGCCAAAGCCTGTCGCGTCGGCGGATTGTCATTGACTTTCTGCGCCACGGCATTTACAACACTAATTTAAGCGGTCAACAATCAAATACAAGTAAAATTAGGGATCATCCGAAAAATGCGTACCTGAATGAACCGCCGGGAAAGCGCCGAGGAACGCCAGGGGATTTGGAAAATATAGTTCAATATGAAACTTGATGAATGATCAAACATAATAATCGGTTTGGCAATTAGAATTCATGGACACCTCGGTCCTGGATGATTAGAATCAGTCTATCCGGCTGCTTTAGCGTATGAATTGCAAAAGGCAAAA
>DCUM01000017.1:0-11218 GCA_002327255.1 bacterium UBA2214
GCATGTTAATCCAGCAGCGACAGCGCCGGGGGTAATCCCTGCGTCCGTATGGCCCCGGCAGCCGGATCAAAAAAATCGTTCAGGCCTGTTTCAGAGAGGCGATATTTCACAGGAGATCATTTCCGCCGAGTTGTTGCAGAACCGCAGTGAATGAGGACGGCAGGGGGGATGAGAGCGTTATTATCTCTCCGCTGAACAGTCCGAAGGTGATGCGCTCGGCATGGAGCATCAAACGCGGATGATTGCCTTGCACCCGGCGATCGCCATAGCGCCTGTCGCCGACGATCGCATGTCCCATGGCATAAAGGTGGACGCGAATCTGATGGCGCCGGCCGGTGATGGGGTAGACATCCACCAGCGAGTAGCCGTTGCCCTCTTTTAACACCTGGTAAGCGGTCAGGGAGGACTTGCCCGCCTGGGCGTCGACCCCCATGCGCCCCGAACCGAACTCGCGCAAGGGTTGGTCCATGCGGCCTTCCTTCCTGTGCAGGGTGCCAAAGACCAGCGCGCGGTAGTGTTTTTCGATCTCGCGCCGCTCAAAGGCCATGTTGAGGCGGCGGTGCGCCGCCGCATGGCGGGCAAAGAGCACGATGCCGCTCACTTCCTTGTCGAGTCGGTGGACCACAAATAATTTTTGCGCGAGTTCATCTTGCAGACGGGCGAGCAGACAGTCCGTCTGGGCGCCACGCTCCGGAATGGTGGCCAGACCTTCGGACTTGTCCGCCGCGAGGAGATCGTCATCGATATAGAGGAGCGAGGAGGTCATACCTTCATGGCCGGCGTCGCCCGGAGCAGGCGGAACTGCCCCGGGCTTGTGGCCGTGACTCAATGCGTGACTCTTTCGAGTCGTTTCATGATGGAAAAGATAAAAGCCGCAGACAGCAGACAGCACACCACCAGCATGGTCCACAGCGCCCAGAGCGGCACGCGCATCCAGAAGTAGCCGATGACGGCGAGGAGATAGTTGCCGATGGCTGTGGCGGCGAACCAGCCGCCCTGCATGAGGCCTTTGTACTGCGGTGGCGCCACCCTGGCGACGAAGGAGATGCCCATGGGACTGAGAAAAAGCTCCGCGATGGTCAGCATCAGATAGGTCGTGATCAGCCAATAGGGTGAAACCAGATGCTGCTCGGGCGCCACCTGCCCCAGCAGCTCTTTGGGACTGGGCAGGTTGAGCGATCCGGCGACGAGCACCAGAAAGGCCGCCGCCGTCAGCAGCATGCCGAATCCGATCTTGCGCGGCGCCGAGGGTTCCTTGCCTTTGCGGTTGAGCCACGAAAAAATCGCCACCACAACCGGTGTCAGGGCGACGATGAAAAAGGGATTGAAATGCTGAAATTTTTGCGGGGTGAAGGGATTGACGTCGGCATAGCCGTTATAGCGCAGCCAGGCGAGCGCCGCAAAAGTTACGGTTCCCACCATGCCGGCGAGGCGCAGGGAACCCTTGCTCTCCTTTTTGACGGCAAAATAGAGCGAAACCGCGGCGAGAAAGATAAGCAGCAATCCGAGCAGATCGAACCAGAGATTGGTCGCCTGGCCCACCGTGTTTTGCGTATAATCGCGGGCAAAATAGGTCATGGTCACGGCACTCTGATGGAACGACATCCAGAAAAAGATCACCACGAAGAATACCAGACCCAACGCAATGAGGCGCTCGCGCGTTTGCGCCGGCGTCAACACTTCGACGTGACTGGGTTGCTGTTTGGCTTTGTTCCCGGCGCCGACCATGTAATCAGCGTGCTGGTAATATTTACGGAATCCCCAGAAGATGAGCATGGAGATGATCAGGCTGATGCACGCGACGCCAAATCCGTAATGATAGGAATTTCCCAGCGCGGTGATGTACTTTTCGGAGAAGGCGCTCAACGAGGTCAGGGTAACCGTGGAATCCTGCGCCTGGGCGATGGCCAGATAGCCGGAAGGATCGTTCAGTTCCCCTTTGAGGTATTGATTGGCCAGTGCGGGAATGCGTGCATTGTAGAAAAAATGGTGTTTGGAGAGTATCCAGTTGCTCACGACCTCGGCGGCGGTGGGGGCGAGCATGCCGCCGACGTTAATGCCCATATAAAAGATGCTGAAGGCGCGATCGCGGTTGGCGGCGTATTGGGGTTCTTCATACATCTTGCCGACCAGCGCCTGCAGATTGCCCTTGAAAAGTCCGGTTCCCAGCGCGATGATGCCGAGGGCTGCCACGGTGTAGACGAAGCCCTGCCCCATGGGCGTGGGCATGGCCAGAAGCAGATACCCCAGGAACATGACCACCAGACCGATGCCAATGGTCTTGCCGAAACCGAGAAAGCGGTCGGCGATGAGGCCGCCGAGGAGCGGGAAAAAGTAAACGAAGAACATGAAAATGCCATAGACCTGGCTGGCGGCTGCCGCACTCATGCCGTATTTGGCCTGGAGAAAGAGGATGAAAATGGCCACCATGGTGTAGAAGCCAAAGCGTTCTCCCATGTTGGCAAAGAATGCAACATATAACCCTTTGGGATGCCCTTTCAGCATACCTGCGTCCTTTCGCTTGGTGGAGCGTGATGTGGCCCGGAAAAGAATGACCCTCGACACCTGAATTTTGATAAAAATAAGCGCAATTTTACAAAAAAGCTACTCTTTTTTACCGGGCGCGGGGAGGCGGGCGCCGGAAAGCCGGCGCTTCATGCGCAGCGAGTTGCCGAGAACCGACACGGAACTGAACGACATCGCCCCTGCCGCGAGCATGGGATTGAGATATCCCAATGCAGCGAGGGGGATGCCCAGCGTGTTGTAAAGGAAGGCCCAGAAGAGATTTTGCCGGATGGTGACGATGGTCTGCCGCGACAGTTCGATGGCGTGGACAACCTGTTGCAGATCGCCGTGAACCAGGGTGATCGCCGCGGACTCGATGGCCACATCGGTTCCGGAACCCATGGCAATGCCGATATCCGCCTGGGCCAACGCCGGCGCGTCGTTGATGCCGTCACCCACCATGGCGACACGGTGGCCTTTTGCCTGTTCATTTTTGATAACCGCCGCTTTTCCCTCCGGACGGATGCCGGCGAAAAATCCATCAACACCCACCTGGCGTGCGATGGCTGCGGCGGTGCCTTCATGATCGCCGCTGAGCATGAGGACGCGCAAACCCATTTTCCGCAGTGCGGCAACCGCGCTCCGCGAGGTGGGTTTCAGGGTGTCGGAAACTGCCACGGCACCAACCACCTGGCCATCCACAGCGGTAAAGATGACGCTTTTGCCCGCCTGCTGCCAGGTTTGGGCTCTGTCCAGCCAGGACGCTGTATCAACGCCGTGTGCTTCCAGGCAGGCCTCGTTGCCAGCCAGCACCTCATGCCCGTCGATTTTGCCCTTCACGCCACCACCGGTGATGGAAGCGAATGCCTTGACCTCGGCAGACCTGACCCCCAGGGTGTTCCCGTACGCGATTACAGCGGCCGCCAGCGGGTGTTCGGATCTGGTTTCCAGCGCGCTCAGGTAGCCGATGCATTTTTGTTCGTCGATGCCTTCGCAGTACACCTCCGTGACGCTGGGCTTGCCACTGGTCAGCGTGCCGGTTTTGTCCAGCATGATGGTATCTATTTTGTGAACCAGTTCGAGGCTCTCGCCGTTTTTGATGAGAATGCCGCGGGAAGCGCCGGCACCTGTCCCCACCATGATGGCCGCCGGGGTCGCCAGACCCAGCGCGCAGGGGCAGGCGACGATGAGAACGGCGACAAAATGGATCAGGGCCTGGTCGAAAGCGGCCATGCCGCCGATCCACAACCAGGCCGCCAGGGTGACCAGTGCGATGGCCACGACGATCGGCACAAAGACCGCGGCGATGCGATCCGCGAGACGCTGCATGGGCGCCTTGGATCCTTGCGCCTCCTCGACCATGCGCACGATTTTCGCCAGCAGTGAAGCGCTGCCCGTCGCCGTGACGCGCATCTCAAAGTAACCCGCCAGATTAATGGTGCCGCCGGTGACCGCATCCCCGTCTTTTTTTTCAACCGGCATGCTTTCACCCGTCAGCATCGACTCGTCGACACTGGAGGCGCCGCTCGAGACCAGGCCATCCGCCGCGATGCGTTCACCCGGCCGCACCAGAAGCAAATCGTCCACGGCCAGTTGCTCAATGGGTACCTCCACCTCTCCGGCCTGGCGGCGCACACGCGCCGTTTCGGGTTGCAGTTGCATGAGAGCGCGGACCGCGGCGCCGGTGCGTTTTTTGGCGCGATGTTCGAGCCAGCGTCCCAGCAACACCAGGGTTATGATGACCGCGGCGGAATCAAAATAGACATGCGGCCCTTCCTGCCCGTGCGCGATCACTGCCGGAAACAGGGTCGCCAGCACGCTGTAGGCGTAAGCCGCTCCGGTTCCGATAGCCACCAGCGAATTCATGTCGGCCGTGCCGTGGCGGAGATTTTTCCAAAAGATACTGAAAAATTGTTTCCCGGGTATGAACAGCACCGGCGTCGTCACTATCAGCAGTATTTTATGGGTGGTATCTGTCGCAAAAGGCCAGACGCGAGCGAAAAAATCGAACTCCATCCCCATACTGATGATAAAGACAAAGATCGTGAACAGGGCTGCGGTGCGCAAATCCCGGCGCAAACGTTCTCCCCGCTCATCTCTCTCTTCGCCTCCGCGAGCACGGCCCGGTTTTTCTGCGGGCGTATCGAGCATCAGGCGGTATCCCGCCGCCTCGATGGCTTGCGCCACGGAGTCGATGCGAACGGCCCCGGTCATGGTAAAATGCGCCTTTCCGGTCGCCAGATTGACCGAGACACCGGAAATCCCGGGTATTTTATTCAGGGCTTTTTCGACCCGGGCGACGCAGCTGGCGCAGGTCATGCCCTCGACGGGCAGGGAGATGGACTGGTTTACAGGATAATTTTTCGGCATCGGCTCAAACCACGGTATAGCCTGCTTCCGAGATGGCGGCGACGATCTGCGCCCGCGTCACCCGGGTTTCGTCGTAATCGACGGCGGCCGATCCGAGGGCGACAACCACCCGGTTGAGGTCGAGTTTTTCCAATTCCTTCCTAACCGCCATGATGCAGTGCTGGCAGGACATGCCCTCAATTATAAAACGCTCGTTTTTCATCCATTTCTCCTTTATCAGCGTATCAGCGGCAGGTTCGGCAGAGCCGCCAGCACCTTTTCCCGTTCCGCGAGCCAGGAGAGGTAGAGAAAATAGGTCATCTGCCGCTGCACCGTTTCCGGCAGGAACGGCCATCCCGGCCATGCCGCTGCCAGGGCCTGCCCGGTGAATCCCGTCCGGACGTTCCGGCTGGATTTGAAGGGATCGAGCAATTTCATGAACGCCTTCCAGGGATCCTCGGGCTGCGGATAGATGCGCAGCCGCACTTTTTGTCCCTCTGGAATCCCGATGCGGCGCTTGGCGAGATCGAGGGCGGTCTGGAAGCCGCCGAGGGTATCGGCGAGACCATTTTGGACGGCCGCTTCGCCAGACCAGACGCGGCCTTTGGCCAGGGCCCGGGCCTGTGGAAAGGTCATGTGACGGCTCGCGGCGACACGTTCGACAAATCGCTGGTAGATGCTCGCGGAAAGCCGCAGAAATTGTTTTTTATCCTGCTCGCGGAACGGCAGCAGGGGGTTGAGAAAGAGCGCGGACGGTGACGTGGCGATGGTGTCGGTGTAGGCGGAGAGCTTTCTCAACGCCTGGCTGAAATTGGGAATGGCCGAGATGACGCCGATGGAACCGGTGATGGTTTGCGGGTGGGTGATGATGGTGTCACAAGCCATGGCCATATAGTATCCGCCCGACGCCGCGACATCGCTCATGGAGGCGTAGACCGGCTTGACCTGCCTGGTGCGTTCGATCTCTTCCCAGATTTCATCCGCGGCCATGACACTGCCGCCCGGACTGTCGATGCGCAAAATAATCGCCTTGATGCGCTTGTCGTCTCTTGCCTGTTGCAGATATTTTGAAAAGGTGCGCGAGGCGATGGTGGCTTCGGCAAAAGCGGGCAGGGCCTCCTCGTCCCCCGGCAGCATCATGCCGCTACCGTAGATGACGGCGATCTGCTTGTCACGCACCACCTCGTCCTTGCCCGGCTGTTTGTCATAGCCCTGGACGTAGGAGGGCACGGCGAGGAGTGTGTGTTTGAGCTTGCTGCTGTCTCTTTGCGCGCTGAGGCGCAGACGATGTTCGCGCACCCAGGTTTCCGGGCGAATGGCGTCGATAAAGTTCAGGGACAGCAGTGTGTCAGCGGTGTAGATGCCGCGTTTGAGAGCGGCGTTCGCCTCGGCCACATCGATGCCGCGGCTTGCGCAGATGCTCTCCAGAAACAGGCGATAGCGGTGCCCGAGGAGTTCCTGATAGGCCTGGCGGGCGAAGGGACTGAAGCCCGTACGGTTGTAGCTCTCCGCGGCCGATTTGTACTCTTCGAACTGCTGGACGTGGAATTGCACGCCGATCCTTTCCAGGGACTCTTTCCAGAATATATCCTCGATGGCAAAGCCATTCAATTCGACCAGGCCCTCGGTGGGCATAAAGATGGAGTCGGCCACCGAGGCGAAAAAGTAGTCCAGTTCGCCGCCGAGATCGAGATAGGCATGGATGAATTTGCCGCCTGTTTTGAAATCGCTCAGGGCGTCGCGTATTTCGCAGGCCTTGGCCATGCCGCAGGAGAGATCACCGGAACGGTAATAGAGGCCGAGGATGCGGTCATCTTCCTTGGCACGGCGGATGGCGGTGAGCAGGTCCAGGAAGGAAGTCGAGTGGCCGCTTTCGCCGCTCAGCAATGCCAGGGGCGCGGTGCGGGCGTACTCTTCGAGCGTGCCCGGCACGCGCAGGTGCAGCACCGTGTTGGTTTTGATGCTCACCGGTTTTCTCTCGAACGAGCCCCTGAGTACGGCGAAAAATCCTGCAATCAGGAGGACAAAACCGATGAACATAATGCCGGCAACAATGAGTAAGACGATCCACCAGCGGCTCTTGCGTCGTGGCGGCGCTGCGGCTGGCATGGCAGAGGGGGGGACTTGCTCCATATCATGCTCCTGTGGAAATGAGGATCCAATGGGGACGATTCCTGATGACGTCAAAAAAAGTAAAATAATTTATAACAATAGGTTCCGTCCTTGCTGTGCTGGGGTGGAATCGCGGCTTTTCATGTCGCGTGCCCGCGTCAGCGCCAGGCTTGTATGGAACCAGGCATTCAAGCAGACGCACCCCCTTGCTGGGGCCACTGCTCAATACCGCGCAACGAGTATTGTAAATTGTATCATTTTTCATGGCGACAAAGTTGTGAGTTTCACTGAATAGATCATTATTTTACGCTTTGGCCGCGGGGTGCAGCGCGTCCACCTCTGCCACGGTCTGGCCGCGCCAGTGCGCGATCTGTTCCATGATGGCATGGCGTGTCTGTTCTCTCAACTGCGCAACATCCTTCGAGGTCAATCCGGCTGTTTCGATGGCAGGCAGGATATGGATGCGCACCTTTTGCGGCGGCCCGAAGACCCATGAATTCTTGGGCAGACAGGCTCTGGCGCCTTCGATGGCCATGGGAAGCACCGGCACTTGCGCCTTGATGGCGAGATGAAAGGCGCCGTCATTAAAGGCATGCACCTGTTCATCCAGTGATCGCGTCCCTTCCGGGAAGAAAAAAACCGAGACCTTGTGCTCAAGGACCTTTTTCGCGGCCAGCAGCGCCTGAACCCCGCTGCGCGTGCTGCTGCGGTCCAGCGGGATGTCACCCGCCAGCCGCATCATCCAGCCGAGCACGGGAGTTCCGAACAGGGCCTCTTTGGCCACCCACTTGCACTCCAGCGGCATGCGCGCCAGAAAGGGTATGTCCAGGGTAGACTGGTGGTTGGCCACCACGACATAGGGGCGCCGCGGCTCGGTGACCTTTTCACCGCTGAGTTCCAGGCTCCAGGCCGGGTTGATTTTTTCAATGGGCAGAGAGAGCCAGCGGAAAAAACGTCCGGTCCGGTACAAGCCGGGATCGCGATCGAAGAGGCGGACCAGCGCAACCAGCGGCAGCCAGATGATGATCGCGATGACAAAAAGAATCCATATCACTGCGGATTTAACCCTGTTAACAACCGTCACGCGCGCTTTCCTTCTATTGGGGCCATCGGTTTTATGCTTTTATAAAAATAACTTTTATTTGCGATATATGCAAGCGGCAAAAAAGGATGAAAAAATGATTGACTTTTAGAGCATGGTATGATACTTTATATATCTTTATATTGGTTATGCATTGCAGCGGCCTGCTGCCACATCAAGGAGGTTCAAAAAATGATGGTTCGGAAAAATCACCTGCCGGGGCTTGTCCTTGTCGTCGTCATCATCGTGGGTATCATGCCGGTTCAACAGGCATGGGCACAGGATTTGAAATGTTTCATCCTCACGCCTCCCGAGCAAATATTGGAGGGCGTGCAAAAAATTGCCATCACCGACTTTGCGGTCACTTCCAGCTATGATGAACAGACCAAACCCGGTGGCAGCAAGAATATCGACAAGATACTCACCACAATCGAACGCGTCTCCGACAAATCCCGCAAGGATGAACCACAACCTTTTCCCGATGCCGGGAAGAAACTTGCGGATTTGTTGATCTCCAAATTGGTCGAAGCGGATCGCGGTGTTCGGGATGTGGGCTCCGGATTCCTCGGACTGGGCAGAAAAGAGGGCAGGAGTTTTCAACAGGGCGCCCGCACCAATGTCTTCGTGGTGGTGGAACGCGAACGGCTCGATCAGGTGCTCAAGGAGATGGAACTGGGACAGACCGGCCTGATCGACGAATCCCAGGTCGGCGAAGTCGGCAAACTGTTGGGGGTGGACGCCATCATCACCGGCCAGGTGAATGCGGCCTGCAAGGATTCCTGGGGCAAGGAGACGCGGACGCGCAAAAAGAACAAAGTGGAAGAAAAGTACGAGGTGTGGTGCAACAGCCGCGTCGCCACGGCGAGCACCACGATCCGGATTGTCGACGTGGAGACGGGACAGCTGATTGGCACCCGTGAAGCAAGCAACAAGCAGGAACTGAAAAAATGCGAAGGCGATTACGGCACAGACCTGCCCCCCGCCAATCAGACCATCGACGTCTGCCTGCAGAATATCGCCGGGCAACTGATCAACTATTTCATGCCCAGGTTCGAGCAGAAAAAATTCGATTTCGCCAAGGTGGAGACCAAAGAGTTCAAACGCCAGGCCGAACTGGCCAAGAAAAGCATCGAAGCCTATGCCCTGGACGACGCTTTTATTCAGTACAGCGCCATACTGGATCAGGACCCCTATAATCACGCCGCTTTGTATAATATCGGCATGCTGCACGAAGTGGTGGGCAACTACAAGCAAGCCGTGGAGAAATACAACATGGCGGCGCAGCTGGTGAGCAAAGAGGATAAATACCGCAAGGCGGTGCAGCGCGTCGACAAGCAGGAAAGGTTCTGGGCGCAGCTGCGCGCATTGGGGGTGGAGTTGATCGAGCACGATTTCTCGGCATCCGAGGAAGAAAAAACGGCCGCGGTCCTTCCCCGCGTCAAGATTTCCGGATCCGGATCGGACCGGGTCGAGCTCCGCGCAGAACCCTCCCAGGCGAGTCAAATGGTATTGCGCGTGCCGGGCGGCATCGAACTGGAAGTGATCGCTGTTGCGGGCGACTGGTATAACGTCAAACTGCTCGATGGCCGGCAGGCTTATGTTCACAAGGATCGGGCCAAACAAATCAGGTGATCGAAGCGAAAAAAATCGTCGTCATCGACGGCCATACCCTGAACCCCGGCGATCTGGAGTGGGCGCCGCTGACCAGCCTGGGATCGTGCACCATCCATGACCGCAGCGCAGCGGAGGAGGTGCTGTCCCGGTGCCGCGGCGCCGCGATCGTCATCACCAACAAGGTGCCCTTCGGCCGTCCCCTCTTTCAACAACTGCCCGGACTGCGCTATGTGGGCATCACCGCCACGGGCTATAACATCGTTGACATCGAGGCTGCGCGGGCGCATGAGGTCATCGTCACCAATGTGCCCGCCTACAGCACGCTCTCCGTGGCGCAGCATACTTTCGCTCTGCTATTGGAAATGACCCATCACGCCGGCGCTCACAGTGACGGCGTGCGCCGCGGACGCTGGAGTGCAGCGGAGGATTTTTGTTACTGGGATTTTCCCCTGATTGAACTGCAGGACAAAACCCTGGGGATCATTGGATTGGGGCGCATCGGCCAGGCCGTGGCGCGCATCGGTGCGGCATTCGGCATGCGGATTCTGGCCTATGATGTCCAGGCGCCGCTCTCCGTTGCGGAGATAGAGATGTGTGCAACCCTTGAAGAGATTTTTGTCCGCAGTGATGTCGTCACCCTGCACTGTCCGCTGACGCCGCAGACCCATCATCTCGTCAACGCCGGGCGGCTCGCCCTGATGCGGCCTCATGCCATCCTGCTCAACACCAGCCGCGGGCCTTTGATCGATGAGGCGGCCCTGGCTGAAGCGCTACATCACGGGCGCATTGCGGCCGCCGCTCTCGACGTCCTCAGTGAGGAACCGCCCCCTGCCGATCATCCGCTCCTTTTGGCGCCCAATGCTTTGATCACGCCCCATATCGCATGGGCAACGCGCGCCGCGCGGCAGCGTCTGCTCGACGAAACCGCGGCCAACGTGGCGGCATTCCTCGCCGGTCAACCGCGGAATGTCGTCTCCGGATGAATCCAAACGGCCGTTTAGCCTGCACAATTCAACCACACCAAGGTCACAGAGGGCACGAAGGGAATAGATTGCCTGAATGAAATTAATTTTAAACTTGAATCAGTAATGTCCCAGTATCCACCATAAGAGGATATAAGCGTAATAAATGGTGCTTCAAAGCAGACGATTTTTGTTGTAATCGATCACCGGCCGTTATGGCCTCTAAGATAAAAATAAATAATGTGATAGGAAAAAAATATTCATGGCGTTGGGACACTATTGAACTTGAATAAAAATTTATGGTGTACTTTGAGGGCTTGCTGTGAGACCAGTGTTTTGAAATTTGAGGGGCTCTCAATTTGAACGCAAGTGCGTTACGGCTGTTTTTGCTGTTTTTGTGAATGATAAAAGTCATGAGAGCGAACCTGCTGCGCTATGGGGCTCTCTTTTCAGGCACAATGCCGGCCGTCAGTTTCAATACGCCGCGCTTGATGAGTTCCGGCGATCGTGCGATATCCTCCGGTGTGGTGTGGAGATCGCTGATCCCGGGAACCAGATCGATATCGATGGCATTGTAAATTTGCGCCACATAAGA
>DCUM01000017.1:11238-20029 GCA_002327255.1 bacterium UBA2214
TAGTTTGACGCCGACCCAGAAAGCCCTGAACCGTGCATATTTCTTGCCCAGTTCCTCCTGGGCGAAGATGATCATGCGCTTGCGATCGGCAGCCGGTATTTTGCGCCTGCTGCTGAACCAGTGCACATGCCCCTGATAGTGACTGATGTTCAATGACAGGGGCGTGATGATCACGCCCCGGCCCACGGCTTCCATGACCATCAGCCGTTCGTTCCACCATACCGCGATACCCGTATGGGAATAGCGCGACTGGGTCACCCGTTTGATGAACCAGGAGATCAATGTGCATCCCTCATAAAGCAGTACATCGCCATCGCGGATCGCCTCGCGTGTCAGGTAAAAATTCATCCCGGAGGGATGCCTTCTTTCTCTCTGCCTTGTCATCGGGCGCTCATTTCTGACTGGCATCGCCGCGAATGGCATCACTCATGCTTTGTGCCACGAGATGGCCGCCCTCGATCAGGGACGCATTGGGACAATCGATCCGGTTACAAACCGCCACGCAATCGGAAAAATCAGCATGGGGTCCGAGAAAAAGGGCAATCATTTCGCCGCCACAACGCGGACATGCGGAATGGACCGGGAACGCCCTGTCGCAGATGGGACAATGGAGCGCAACCAGTTCATCATGCTGTAAATCGATATCCATAGCCACCCGCACCTTTTCACCATAAACCGGACTCAGTGCGATGAGGCCCTTTTTTCCCCCCTTTTTGACGCGGATGATCAATCCCGGAAAGCCATTAAAAGAGACCCGGCTGGAGATGAGATCATGACCCCGGGGACAGTAGCAATGTGTGATGACATATACCGTGTCAACTTCTTTCATGTGTTGCCGGTGCGGATTCGGGATGATCAGCATGCCTTTATGATCAAATCGTTCGCCCATGACAGCCTCCCTTCACNNCGCAGCTCGGGCATGAATATGAAATTCATGCCATAGATGCCGACAATAAAGGTGAGGGGCATGAAAAAGACCGAGAAAAGCGTCAATATGCGCATGACTTCATTGGTCCGATGCGAAGAAAGCGATATATGCAGATTGAGCAGGGTGGTGGTATTTTCCATCAGCTGATCGGAGAGGAAAAAGAGCCGGTCTGCGGTTTCCTTGAGATCTTGCAGCAGCGGACGATGCTGCCGCGATTCCAACGCCAGGGCATTGAGGATGTCTTTGCTGAGAAAAATCATTTTTTTAAAGACCGTGGCTTTGCGCTTCAGGAGATACAATTCCTGCAGCATCCAGGCTTCGGAGCGTACGACAAATATTTCCTCTTCGAAACGATCCAGGTTTTCATTGGCAGCGAGCAGAGGTGCTTCATAAGTCAGCAGGATTTGTTTCAGTAAATCGTGCAGTAAAGGAAAAGGGCTCGACGGATGCGAGGCTGCAGATTTCCACCTTTCCCGCAGTTCGACCATGAAACGCTGATCCTGGCGATGAATGGTGATGAAGAAATGGTGATTCCAGAAAATGGCGGTTTTGCGCGTCAGTTCCTGTACCGAATCCGCATCTTCGGGCGCATGCTCATCATACGCTCTGGCGATGAGAAAGAGGGCATTGTCAAATTTTTCGAATTTGGGTAGATGCTCGGGCTGCAGGCAGTCCTGCACCGAAGTGGGATGCAATTCATAGGCCGCCGCGATGTCCCCCAGTTCCTCCGGAGACGGCATGACACAATCCAGCCAGCGAAATTGACCCGGCAGCTCCAATATGGTTTCGACCATCCTGGTTTCTCTTTATAGTCAGCAGCGATGCTGCACCCGGTTTCCGGCAAGGGGTATGACAGCCGCCATCCTGGCGGCGGCCCGGACACGCTCGATCCCGGACGCAATAACAGAAGTGTTCTTCCTTAATGTAGGTAATCTTGATCACGAAAAAAAGGACTTTTAGCAAGACAGGCTCAAAATTCCCTTGCAGCATGAGGCAAAAAGCCGTACTTTTAGCAGCTATTTGTGACTTGCAGGAGAGATTGGCACCCGGGCATTTGAAGATGATACGGGCTCCTGTTGCTTTCAAGGGCAGCCTCCTGCGTACTGGATGTTTGCCCCGCGTTTGCCGCTCGCGGAATGGCCCGGAAGCGGGAGCACCGGCGGCATGGCGGCGGCCTCGCCGTTCAGTGAAAAAAGTCAATGATCCGAACACCGGGTCAAACCAGGCAGCAGGATGTTACGTGTCGTCAACTCACGATTTTTCAGGAAACAGATATGATGAAGAAGTATTTGGTTCTGGTCTGTGCATCTCTTTGGCTGGCCGGTGGCGCCGCCCGGACGGAGGCGTCCACGAATCCGCGAACCATGGTGACCATGGCGGAGGAGGCCGGCAAAACGTGCGGCACCCCCACGCTGTTTGAAGAGGCCGATGTGTTCATCGCCAACACCCGGCGTCTGCATCCGGAACTCACCGGAACGCTGGCCAAAGAAGGCCGCACAACCTATGAAGTGGGCGATACGCTCACCTTTTATACCGCCAACTGGAACACCAGCACCTATGAAAAGACACTGGCCTATTGCAAATACAAATCAAGCCAGACCTATATCTTCGTCGGCGCCGAGGATCTTGACAATGATCGCGTCAACCAGGCCGCTGTCGACAGCTTTTATACGGCCTTTGAATTGCGTACCCCGCCGGCTTCGGTGGACCCCTCCCGCGGCATCCGCCGTCTCGAGAATGATTACTTTGGCGCTACCCCCAACAAGTCCGGGGACGGATATGTCTATATCCTGATCTACGATATCAAGGATACCTATAATCCCGCGGGCGGCAAAAATGTCTACATTGCCGGCTACTTCAGCCCCAACGATCAACTCAACAACCAGTACAGCAACCGCAAGGATTTGATCTATGTGGATTGCTATCCCCAGAATCCGGTCAGTAAGAGCGCCCTGGCCACGGTGGCGCATGAATTTCAACACCTCATCCATTACGGCCAGGATCCCGGTGAAAGTTCGACCGGCTTGTGGGTGAATGAGGGGGCTTCGGAATACGCCGAAGTCATGTGCGGTTTTCCGCTGCGCTCACCCAGCTATTTTTTACAGCATCCCGAACGCAGTCTGCTGGAGTTCAACAATCAGGATGAAAATCTCTGGGATTACCGCAAAGTGGCGCTGTGGACCTATTATCTGGCGGAAAAATTCGGACCGGAGTTGATCGGCGAAATCATCAGGGACCCGGGCCACAGCGTCGATGGCGTCCGCAGTGCCCTGGTCAAACGCGGCATCAGCCTGAGCTTTGAGGACCTCTTTACCCATTTCGCCATCGCCAATTATGTGGATGATCCCGCCCTGGAACCCAACGGCTACTATTCCTATAACAATCTCCGCCTGCCGACCCTGCCCGGCTCCACCGTGCATTCGAGCTATCCGCTGGCGAATCAGACCAAAAGTCTGCCCCAATACGCCACCCGATACATCCGCTTCACGGGCATCGACTCCACCGCGGTGCTGCAGGTCGCCGGTCAGCTCGGCGGCAGCTTCCGCGGCCGCGTTTTTGAATCCGGCTCGAAACCCGCCGTGAATCCCCTGGCCCTGGATGGCCAGATGACGGGCAGCTATCCGCTCAAGGCGATCGGACAGACCGCGGATGCCGATATCTTTATGGCCATCAGCCTCGCTTCCAATAATACCTTCACCTATTCCGCCACCACCGAACTTCGCGATATCACGCCCCCGGTCCTCGTCAGTGGACCGAATGAATTCGTGCCGACCGCCCAGTCCATCACCATCACCTGGGAAACCGATGAGCATGCCAACAGCCTCGTGGAGTACGGATTGACCAGCAGTTATGGCAACAGTATGCTCGATACGACCTTTACCAAATCACACTCCGTGACACTCTCCCGGCTGCAGCCCAACACGACCTATCACTACCGGGTCGGTTCTACGGACACCCAGGGCAACGGTCCCCGCTTCAGCGTAGATTTCCTTTTCACCACGTCCACTTCGCAGGTCAAGACGGTGGCACAGCTGCAGCAGGCCCACGCCTATGGCTATTCGGGGCGCAGTCAGGTGCACACGCCGGATGGCGTCCTGCACCTTTTGTATCATGAAGTCAGCGGCGAGCGCCGTTACGTCTATCACACCGCGACGGCGGATCGGGGCGCCACCTGGAAGGATGTGACCACCATCGCTCAGAATCTCTTCCACAGCGGCATGGCCTCCCTGGCGGTCGATAAACAGGGACGCCTCCATGCCGCCTGGCACGCCAGAGCCGAATCGGGCGATGCAAAGCTCGCCATCTATTACAGCCGCTCCAGCGATCAGGGCGTCTCCTGGAGTCAACCGCTGCGGATCAGTTCTCCGGTCGATAACAACGACGTACTCTATGCGGCCATCGCGGTGGATGACACGGAAAATCCCCACGTCGTCTGGAACAGTGCCCGTAACACGGATTCCAATTCCGGGGATGTTTATCACAATCATTCCCGCGACGGCGGCACGACCTGGCAGGGTGATCGCATGATCAGCAGCGGTGGGGGCACGCGCTACTGCTTTGTTCCGATGATCGACTTCACCCCCGGCGGCGAAGCCTGGGTCTTCTGGTACGATGGACTCGCGGACATCGCTTCGCAGACGCGTAAAGTCTTTTGCACCCGCAGCAGCGACTATCAGAATTGGACTGCTCCCGAGGCGGTCACCACTTCCGGCGTCCTCTATGACAATCTCCCGGCCATGGTGATCGATGATCAGGGACGCGTACACCTGGCCTATTCGGACAACTATACCCCGGGCGATATCCGCATCATGTATCGGGTCTATGAGAACGGCGCCTGGTCGACGGCGATACCCATCGCCCGTTCCGCCACCGGCAATGTGCTCTATCCCTGTCTTTCATGCGACAGCCGCGGCACGCTTTTTATGCTCTACCTCGACGATCTCGGTTCGGCGGCGCTGGGCAAATACGCCGTGGCGCCCTGGAAATCCGATGAACGACCTGCCCTGCGCAAGACAGCGGAAACCGCCAGCGATGTCTTTCTCTCCCTCAATACCGGCAACGGCTGGACACCCGGCGCCAATCTGAGCCTGGACTTGCAGGATAATATCTACGCAGAGATGCCACGGCGCCAGCTGCCGGGAGGAATCGATGTGGTGTGGATGGCGGAGATGAATGCCTCCAGTAATGCGTTGCGTTATATTCACATCACCACAACCCTGCCGCCAAGCAGCAAGCCGTTGGGCATCACTTACGTCCATCCGGCTTCCGGCGCCACCGGGGTGCCCTATTTCAAACAGTCTTTCTACGTGCAGATCGATTTTGATCAGCGCGTCATCACGGATTCTCTGACCGCCAGCAATTTCATCGTCAGCGGCGCCGCTTCCGGCGTCATCTCCGGACTCATCAGTTATGATGCCAGCCTGCGCCGGCTCAGGTTTATCCCCAGCCGGAATCTCACTCCCGATGACATCATCACCGTGCGCTTGAACGGAAACGTCGCCCAGAGCGATGGCGTCGGCCTCGACGGCAACAACAACGGCATCGCCGAGCAGTCACCGCTGGATGATTATGTCTGGTCCTTTCAGACCACCAGCCCCGACATCACTGCGCCGGCCTTCACCATCGGCGTTCTGCAGAATCCCGTCTTTAGCCGCTACATGGATATTTACATCATCGGATCGGAAATGCTCGTCACCACGCCCGAACTCACGGTCTCCGGTGCGGATGCGCCCCTGCGCCTCATTCCGGGGGAAGTGCAGCTCTACAAGGCGGACTATCGGCTCGAACAAAACGGCGTGCTCACCTTGCAGGTCAGTGGTGCGGATCTGGCGGGCAACGTGGGCAGTTCCACCAGGGAACTGGCTGCGCAGTTCCTCCGCGCCGATACGGGCGGCGATCTGCTCTCTGCCGATGGCCAACTCACCTGCCATTTCCCTCAATCCGCCTTATCACAGGATCTCTTTTTGACGTGCATGAAAAAGGAAGCGGCCGGCAAGGCCGAAAACACCTATGAGATCGGACCGGCCAACCTCAGCCTGCAGCGCCCGGCGGAAATCAGCTTCCAACTGGCGCCGGGGGAGCAGGAGATCTATCAGCTGGAATTACAGCAGGCGGATGGTTCGTGGGTGTTGATCACCTCCGAGCAGGAGGGCGGTCTGCTGAGCGCCCGCATCAGCCGCACCGGAGCACTGCGGATCACGACGACAAACCGGATGGTGCCGGCGCTGTTCACGCTGCATCAGAACTACCCGAATCCGTTTCATCTGGGCGAAGCCCAGACCACGGTGACCTTTGAACTGCCACAGCGCCAGGAAGTGGAAATTGTCATTTATAACATACTGGGCGAGCAAGTGCGGACGCTGACCAAAGCGCCCTATGCCGCGGGTGTGCACGCGATTCAGTGGGATGGCCGCCGCGATGATCAGCGCCGGGTCGCCAGCGGCGTCTACTTTTATCAGTGCAAAATGGCGCAACAGACCTTCACACGTAAAATGCTGATATTGCAATAGGAATCCCAAAATGAAGACATTCTCGAAAGGTATATTCACCATGCGCATCAGGTGTGACCGCAGGATGGCCGTTTTGACCATGCTCGCGGCGCTGCCGCTGGGCCTGTTTCTGATCCACTGCGGCAGCGACAAGCCCACCGAGCCCAATACCTACCCCAAACCGGTGATCACCGTCGCCCCTGCGGTGAGTGATATCACCGATGCCACGGTGACCATCGCCTGGACGACCGATATCCAGTCCTCCACGGTGGTGCTGTATGGTTTCAGCAGCGGCCGCCTCATCTTCCGCGACAGCAGCTATGTCTCACAAACCCGGCACAGCACCCTGCTCGGGAATCTGGTATCCAATACGATCTATTACTATGTGGTGCAGTCGACGGCGAAAGGCGGGACGGTTCGATCCGAGGAATTGACTTTCAGGACGGGTCTGGGCCTGATGGACCTGGGGCCGGCGGGCTGGGCGGAATATGAAAAGGGGAATTTCCAGACGGCCATGGCCTATTTCAAGGCGCTTTACGGCAAACTGCCCACTTCCGCGGAGGCTTTGAATGGTCTGGGCTGGTGCTATGCCCATTCGTCCGTCGATTCCTTGACGGTGGCCAGCAGCTACTTCGCCAATGCCATCCTGCAAAAAGTGAATTTCACCGACGCCATGACCGGACTCGGGTTTGTCAACCTCGCCTTGAAAAAGTATGGGCCGTGCATCGATAATCTCACCCGGGTTTTGTCGCTCGCTCCCAATTACAAGTTCAGCCATGACGCCAAAATCACCAGCCGGACGTTGCGCATCGGGCTCGCAGAGGCCTATTTCAACATCCAGGCATTCTCGTCCGCCCAGGCGCAACTCGACCTGCTCGAACCGGGCAACGGCCTGAATCCCGCCAGCGCGGCGACCTGGGTGGTCAATGGTGCCCTCTATGGCACCTATGCCGAAGCACTGCTGGCGTGGATCGAAAAATTAAAAGTATAGGTTGGTAAATGCGTTGTTCCCTGTCAGAGGCGGTGCATCGNNCTGCGGCGCGAAGCGGCCCGTTCATGAGCCGGCGGGCGCGCGGGGAACGCCCTGTCACACTGGCGGCTGTCATGGCGCCAGTGCGTTGCTGGCTTGTTGCTTTAATTTCCAAAGGTGGAATTTCTGGTTTTTTTTATTTGCTGCATCCTCTGCGCTTCGGGGTATCCTCCGCGGGTGATCACCCCGTCCACCGCCCTGCACGTCTCACCCATTCTTGCCGTTCTGCCGTCTTTCTCCCATATGCCGTACCATGGCGGAGAGGCTATTCTTGCGCAGGCGAATGGATTTGGGGGTGACTTCCACCATCTCATCCTCCTTGATGAACTCGATGGCCCGCTCCAGCGTGAGCGGCGTGCACGGCGTCAGTTGAATCGCTTCGTCCTTGGTGGAACTGCGCATGTTGGTGAGTTTTTTCTGCTTGCAGGGATTGACGTCGATGTCGTTGTCGCGATTGTGTTCGCCGACGATGTGCCCCTCATAGGTGGCTTCGCCCGGGGCGACGAAGAGGATGCCGCGCGGTTCGAGGTTGGAGAGGGCATAGGCCACCGTCTCGCCCTGGCGATCCGACACGATGGAACCGGTCAGGCGCGAGGTGAACTCCCCCCGGAAGGGTTCGTATCCCTGCAGGTAAGAGTTCATGATGCCCGTGCCTTTGGTATCGGTGAGAAATTCGTTGCGGTAGCCGATCAGGGAGCGCGAGGGGACTGAGAATTCGACGCGCACGCGTCCGGTGCCATGATTGACGAGATTGATCATCCGGGCCTTGCGGCGCGACAGTTTTTCGGTGACGATGCCGAGGAACTGCTCTTCGCAGTCGATGAAGAGATGTTCGATTGGTTCCAGTTTTTGCCCCTCTTTGTATTTGTAAATGACCTGGGGTCTGCCCACGCAGAGTTCATAATCTTCCCGCCGCATGGTTTCGATCAGGATCGCCATCTGAAATTCACCACGCCCCTTGACGATGAAACGGTCCGGACTGTCGGTCTCTTCGATGCGGATGGCGACGTTGCGCATGGTTTCCTTGAACAATCGTTCGCGGAGTTTCCCGGATTGGACATGCCTGCCGTCACGGCCGGCAAAGGGTGACGTGTTGATGGTGAAGAGCATGGAGATGGTGGGTTCATCCACGGTGATGCGTTTGAGGGCTTTGGGCGCCTGCTGGGTGCAGATGGTGTCTCCAATGGCGACGTCGTCGATCCCCGCCAGTATGATGATGTCGCCGGGCGCAGCGGTGTCGGTCTCGCGCAACTTGATGCCATCATAGACCTGAATGCGCGTGATGCGCAGCGGCAGTGCCTGCTGCTCGGCATCGATGCAAATCAACGCATCGTTGTTGTGGGC
>DCUM01000017.1:20122-20422 GCA_002327255.1 bacterium UBA2214
GCCCTGGGCCTCCAGAGTGGTCTGGGCGACGCCTTCCCTCCCGACGGCGTAGAGAACGGGAAATTCGATCTGCTCTTCGGTGGCATCGAGATCGATAAAGAGGTCGTAGATTTCATTGAGCACCTGCTGTGGCCGGGCGTCTTTGCGATCGATCTTGTTGATGATCACGATGATTTTGAGATGGCCCTCCAGCGCCTTCTTCAGGACAAAACGGGTTTGCGGCAGCGGTCCCTCGGAGGCATCCACGAGGAGGATGGCGCCATCCACCATCTTGAGGGCGCGCTCCACTTCGCCGCCGAA
>DCUM01000061.1 GCA_002327255.1 bacterium UBA2214
AAAGAGCCCTATTGCCATTTTTATACCAAGCGGTTTTGAAACAGTGATTCCTGCGGGGCGTTTCATAAAACGATCTTTATTCAAGATTGTACACCACAGCGAGCCACGCCATGCCGCTACACTGCCTGACAGGGTACAGTCCCGGGAGGCGGTCGTCAATAACCGCACGCGATAGGCCAATATTCCGCAGTGGACGGCTGACTCGGTGTATCAGCGACATCGGCATCGCCATGGGCATCGAGATTTCGGTGGCTCCATTCCGGAAAAAAATGACTGGCTATCTATCGTGCAGTGCCTTATATTTGTCTGGAAAAGAAGCGAGGGTGACGGCTTTGTTGCAGGGAAATGAGTTCTCCCCAGTCCCCGCAACCGCTTTGCGGCACGGAGGCCCTGTAGCCTTGCGAAGGTCCGCTGAGGCTTTCGCATCTCTGCCTGAGTCGAAAAGGGCGGAGTTGATCGGCAGGCTCGCTTTTTTCAGAAAAGTAAAAGCTGTTTTCGCAGGAGAAAAGGATGACCAGACTCAGTATTGTTCTGCTCGCCGGGCTAATTTCGCTAAATGGGAACGCGCGCGCCCAGGAGCGTCCCGCCTGGAACCCCGCGCCGGGCGACACCCTGACCTCGTACCGCGTGATGGACGATCTCCGCGTCTATTTTGCCATCTATGCGCCCGGGGCAGATGAAGTCCTGCTTTCGGGCGGCGACATGCCCGGCATCGACCGCGGCGCCAAAATGAGCAAACGCGAAGATGGTGTCTGGGAGACCACGGTCGGTCCCCTGCCGCCGGGCGCCTACCGCTACCATTTCATCGTCGACGGCGTCACCGTCGTCGATCCGCGCAATCCCGCCACCAGCGAATCCAACGCCAACACCTGGAGCCTCTTTTACACCGGCGGCGCCGACTGGATGGACGCCAGGGATGTGCCGCGCGGCGCCATCGCCGAGGTCACCTATTTCTCCAAATCGTTGAACCGCTTCCGGCGCATGCACGTCTACACCCCGCCCGGCTATGAATCGGGCACAGGGAAATATCCCGTCTTTTATCTGCTCCACGGCGCCTGGGACTGTGACGATGCCTGGACCACGGTGGGCCGCGCGGGTTTCATCATCGACAACCTCATCGCTGAAAAAAAGGCCAAACCCATGGTCATCGTCATGCCCGCCGGCCATACCGGGCCCTTCCGCGCCATGGCGTACAACCGCGACGCCACCCGGCCGCAGGTGGATGAATTCTCCGGGGATTTTGTCAACGACGTCATGCCCTGGGTGGAGTCGCATTACCGCGTCCACACCGATCGCAACCATCGCGCCATGGCCGGACTCTCCATGGGCGGCGGCCAAACCCTCAACATCGCCATCCCGCGCCTCGACCAGTTCGCTTGGCTCGGCGTCTTCAGCTCCGGCATCTTTGGCATCGACGGCAAGGGCGGTCCGGCCTGGGAGGAGAACAATATAAAACATCTCAGCGATGAGAAAGCCAAACAGGGCTTGAAGCTGCTGTGGTTCGCCACGGGCAAAGATGATTTTCTCCTCGGCACGACGCGCGCCACCGTTGATTTCCTCAAAAAGCACGATTTCAACGTCATCTACAACGAGACCGAAGGCGCCCACACCTGGATCAAGTGGCGCGACTATCTCCATGAATTTGCGCAACTGCTGTTCTGATCGGGCGCAGGTTTGCAGGAGCGCTCTCCAGACCGCGATGCCGGGCGTCTGGTTGTAGGAGCGGTCTTTGTAGGAGCAGTCTCTGTAGGAGCGGTCTCCAGACCGCGACATGGTCAGAGGTTTGCAGGAGCGCTCTCCAGACCGCGAAAGATTGGGCTCCATCTTGCGGATGGGGCCGTACTCTAAATGTTTTTTGCAGGAGTTCTGAATGAAAAGGGATCGCATCACTTGTCTGGCCGTTTTGATCATGCTGCCGCTCTTTTGGGGTGCAATAATCGCCGAACCCGTCGCTGTGCAGCATGCATACACCGGTAGCAAAGACGTCGAATGGGCCAAACCGGGCGGACAGAGCCTCACCATGGACATCTATACGCCGCAGACCGGCAAAGCGAGCTATCCGGTGCTCATCATCTATCACGGCGGCGCCTGGATGATCAACAACAAGTCGGTCATGGATTCCATGTCAATCTACATCGTCCAAAAATCAGAGTATGTCGTTTGCAACGTCAATTACCGTCTGTTTGTGGATGCGGGTAACACCATCACCCTGAACCAGATCGTCGAGGATGTGCTGGGCGCCGTGGCCTGGGTGCAGGCGAATATTGCCGCGTACAAAGGCGCCCCGGACAAGCTCATCGTCACTGGCGACAGCGCCGGCGGGCATTTGGCCGCCATGGTGGTGCTGGCGGGTGACAAGCTGGAGAGCGATGGTTTTGCCGGCGCCTCATTGGGATTTTGTCCCACCTGGCTGCCGCCAGGCGTGATGGCGGAGCAAGTGGCGCAAAAAAGCGGATTGGCGGTGCAGGCGGCCATTCTCAGCTATCCGGCGCTGGATCTGCATGCGGCCTGTGTCGGCGGTTTTGAAAAGACGGGCAATTATTTCTGGAATTTCGCCAAAGCGCAGGCGCGCGGCATTTTTGGAGATTCCATCACCGTGGAGACCCATGCGGATTTCTACAAAATGGTATCGCCGGTTTATCTGCTGCCCGATTCGTCGCAGAAAAAGCTGCCACCGCAGTTGTGCATGGTGGGTTCGGCGGACAATTTGATCCCGCCGGCATCGGTCAGGGAATACGTAGTGAAGCTGAACGCCCTGGGCCAGCCGGCCGAGTATTGGGAGCATGAGGGCCGGCCGCACGCCTACCTCGATGCCTGGAAGAACGACTATCTTGGCATCTCCTTCGGCAAGGATGCGCCGCTGGCGCTGGACAGGATGATCGAATTCATGGACAGGATATTTTATTAGGCAGTAATTTTGCAGGAGCGGTCTTCAGACCGCGACGTTTCTCGTTCCCAAACCCGAGAGTGGGAATGAGAGGAACAGCTGCCATTTTCAAAAATCGGTTGCTTTTATTATTAAAAATAAATATGTTAGAATAAGGGTCGTATTGAAGCAATGAAAGAGTGGGGTTAGCGGAAAAGCTGTAGTTCGAAGCAGATATTAAAGTTAGATTCGGAAATTGAACGATATTCAGCAATTTTTGCCCTTTTTGGGGGTAAAATTTGCGTGTAAAAAAGGGGCTTAGCGGAAATATGAAGCTAAGGCATTGATTTTCCTGTGTAAAAACCGAAGTAGGGTCAGAATCACCTCCAGGGCTA
>DCUM01000119.1 GCA_002327255.1 bacterium UBA2214
AAATGGCAAAAACGTTTGTAAAAATGTCAACCCTTTAACAGCGGCTGGCTGTGTTCAACGCATCGCTGGGTGGATGCCGCATATCCGTCCTGCAGCAGATGCCTCGCGGTCAAGGCGCTGATGCGTTGCCAGCGCAGGAAGTATCCTCCGGCGCTTCTCTGCTGAACAGGGGCGACCCCAATAGCCGGCCTCAACCAGTAAACAACGACAAATGGCGCCACTATGCATCCCATATCGGCGATTTATTAGAACAAATCACGCCCCTTTGGCGTTGTGTATATGGTGCCTGGTGTCCTGTATTCAGGCATAAAAGAGGTCCGGGATACGCAGACGGGTCATCCGGAAAATTTACCGCGACCTCAAAAAATGGCGCCGCGAAATTCGCGATTCGCTGTTATATTACTATTCCTTTGTTGAATTTGTACACGCTTATTGTGGTGAAATAGATGCGCAAGGTTACCAAAACATCCCTTCTTCGCATTGTGCTGTTTGCTGCGGTGTTGTTGTTGATCGTGATTCTTCCTTTTCGTATTCCCTGCACGATAAAAACCATCGGCCAGGTGCACCCGGTGCGTGAGTGGTCGGTGGTGCTGGCCTCAGACGGTCAACTATCGACCTATTTGTGGAATAATCAATCGGGCCTGGCGGAGAAGGTGACGGTGACGCAATTGCAGCGCGGCGATGCCGTGAATTTTCAACTCCATCCCGCCGTTCTCAACGCCCCCGCCGTCAGTGCGGGAGATACGATTGCCTTGTTGGACTCTCCGGACCTGGCGCAAGCCATGGCCGTGAAAAAGGGCCAACTGGCATCTGCTGTAGCCGCTTTGCAGGTTGCGCTGAGCGGTGAGAAGGCACCTCTTGTCGAAGAAGCGCGGCAACAGGTCGAACAAGCCCTCCTGGAGGCTGAGGAACAAAAGAAGATCGCCGACCGCCTGGCGCATCTGCACGCCCGCAACCTGGTCTCCATTCAGGAATATGAACTGGCTTTGGCAAAGCAGCGCGTGTACGCGTCGAATATCGGCATGGCCCGCGCCAGATTGGCGAGTGTCGAGACCGGCGTCAAGCCGGAAGAGGTGCATTGGATCCGCGCGCAGATTGCAAATCTGGAAGAGGAAAACAGGGTGCTGGAAAAGAAAGCCGCCGGCTATGTGCTGCTGGCGCCGATTTCAGGCATTCGCATGCAACATTATGCCTCGGACACGCTGGTGACCATCGCTGAAGGCGACTCTTTTATCATCACCATGCCGGTGAAAGCGACGGAACGCGCCCTGATATCGCTGGCCGGCACGGTGCGTATCCGCTCCAGCGATCGTATGGCTTCGGCCTATGGTCGCGTCGTTTCGATAAACCCCATGCTGCAGCTCTTGAACGGCGAACAGGTTTTCTGGGTCGTGGCGAAAATAGAGCATTCCTCCGGCCTGGTTCCCGGACTCTTTGCACGGTGCGAAATCAGCTGTCCGCCGCTGAGCAAATTGCAGTTTCTGCGGCGATTTTTGCAGTGAGGGGCCATGCTCAGATATGAGTATAAATATCTCGTCCCCAATGCGCTGCACGACGAATTGCGAAAGCGCATAAATCCCTTTGTCGAGGAGGACCGTTTCGCGCACATCCGGCCGCAACACCAGTATACGGTGCGCAGCATCTATTTTGACACCTCAACCTATCGAAATTATCATGAAAAAGTGGATGGCATCGAACGGCGTAAAAAAATCCGAATTCGCGGATATGATTTTTCCACCCGGGATGAGAACAGGGTCTTTTTGGAGATAAAAAGAAAATATGGCGCCTTCATCATCAAAAACCGGGCGCCGGCGCGCTGGTCCGATCTCGAGGAACTCCTGACCAATCGTGACATCGATAGCCATATACAGACAGGGCCCGGTTTTGAAAATGCAAAAACCGATGCCCGGCAGTTTTTTTATCATGTGATTTCCGCCGCCATGCGCCCGGTCATTCTCGTCACCTATGAACGGGAAGCCTTTTATGTCACGTTCGACCGCCAGATTCGTATCACCTTTGACAAAAACATTCGCTTCCGGCTTACAAAAACCATGGACCCCCTTTTTGAAGAACAGGCGCTGCTGCCGTTGATCACGGATCATTTTGTTCTTGAGCTGAAATTTCATGAGGGCCTGCCGGAATGGATGCTGGATATTCTCACGGATTTCGGCTTGCAACGCCGCTCGTTCTCCAAGTACACGCTGTCGCTGGAGCGCGCACTCAAGCCGCAGAAGCAGCGCATTAAAAGAAAAAGCTGATTTTACCACTCTCACTGTCAGGGCGTCAAATACAGCTAATGTTTTGTTATTAATTACTATGAGCCCCGCGGTGTCCCCGGCGGTGAATCATTCAGGCTCATGGACACGGTATACTGATCAGGGAGGCACGACGCAGAACCATGATGCAGGAATTCAGCACCATATTCGTCACCAACATCTCTTTTGAAGTGATGCTCTTCAATCTGGCCTTCGCACTCTTTTGTGGTCTGGCGATCTCCTGGATATACCGTGTGACCTATCGCGGCCCGGGGTTTTCCGTCAGTTATGTGCATGCCCTGATCTACCTCGCCATGATCACCGCGGTGGTCATCATGGTCATCGGCAACAATCTCGCCCGCGCCTTTGGCCTGGTGGGCGCCATGTCCATCATCCGTTTCCGCACCGCCGTGAAGGATACCGCGGATATCATCTTTATCTTTTTCAGCCTCGCCGTCGGCATGGCGGCCGGTGTCGGCATGCATAAACTCGCCATCGGCGCCACCATGATCATCGGCATGGTGATGATCGCCCTGGCCAAAAGCGATACCATTATGCCGCTGGGGCGAAAATTTTTGCTGCAGTTCACCCTGGAAAGCGACTCCCCCGAATCAGCACCGTATCAAGTCATCCTCAAACAATACTGCCGCACCCACAAGCTGATCAATGTCAAAACAGAAGAGGAGAATCTCTTCGAGATCTCTTTTTATGTGGATCTGCGCGATGAACAAAAACATTACGAGTTGGTGCGCGCCTTGAAAAACGTTGCGGGCTTGTCGCGGGTCAATCTCTTTTACGATGAAGAAGCCATATAAAGCTGCCGTCATGGCAAGCTGGCGGCCTGTTACGGGATCAGTTCTGCAAGGAGAGCACGGCAGTTCAACCAGGCTGATCGAGTTACGATCCGGCGCGGGCCTTGTCACCGGCGAGCCTTGAAACGGTCGCCCCTGATCGAAGGCCATGCAGGTCGCCCTGGAATGCAACGCAATCGGTGGAAGTATGGAAACGTATCGGGATGATCCACGAACCGGTTGGTTGTCAGCGCCGCGCCCACGTCAATCCGCGGTTGAGCACATTGGCCGGAATCACATGGCCGCCGCTAAAGTGCACCAGCTCGACGCGCAATCCCCGCGCCTGCAGCCAGCTCTGCGCATCCAGCGCCGCCTGATGGCCGATCGCCTGATCCTGCAGGCCGTGCGCGATGAAGACCCGCAATCCCGCCGCCTTTTCGATATCCCGCTCCGTGATGCCGGCAGGGTGAAAATTCTCCACCCGCAGGGCGCCACCGAAACAGAGGATGGCGCTGAACAAATGCGGATATTTTATGCCAGCCATATAGGCGAATGAGGCGCCCTGGGAAAATCCCAGCAGACAGACCTGCGAGACCTTGTAACGCGCCCGCGCCTGGCGCACCACCGCCGCGATGGTTTCGAGGGTGAGCGGATCGGCCATCTCCCACACCTTCTCGTCCCGGCTGGGCACCGCCCAGGAGAAGCGCTCCCGGTTCGCAGGGTCGTTCCGGGGATAGGGATAGGGGCCTTCGGGTGTGATGAAGATGATATCGCGATCGGCAAAATCGCGATAGAGGGTGATCATGTCATCGGCATTGCCGCCGTTGCCATGCAGGCCGATGAGGAGCGGATATTTTTTCCCGGCCTGATAATTATCCGGCAGCCGCACCCGGCACTTGATCGCCTTTTCACCCCGGAAGTAAATGATCTCCCCGCTGTTCTGGCTCATCCGCCGCGCCTCGACCATCAGGGTGTCGAACCCGGGATGGCCCTGCAGCGGCGCCAGATCGGGATCGTTCACCAGCGTCGCATGGGCGTTGAAACCGCCATCCAGGGCGCGGCGCAACCAGCGCAGTGCCGGCGCGGGTTTGCCCAGCCGGGCGTAACAGCAGGCGAGATTGTAGATGGGACGCGCGTCGCTGTGATCAAATTGCAGCAGGAACAGATAGTGGCGCGCCGCCTCTTCATACTGTTTCTCGCGCAGCAGCGCATCCGCCCGGGCGGTCAGTGCCTGGAGATCGATATCCATGAAATCGCCGGCCCGTTCATGATAGATATCCACCTCCGCCGGCCGGGCCCAGCGGCCC
>DCUM01000228.1 GCA_002327255.1 bacterium UBA2214
AAAAAAGAATGGATTTTTGCGGGGGATTTGTTTAATTTTCATCAAATCTGCCTGATTCATAAACAGGAGGATCATTCACTTGACAATCCATTTTAATAGTATGTTATGCCATTCGGACCCTGATAACTCTATTCTACCACAAAGAGCACGAAGCACACGAAGGATTATTCATTATTTGCTGCCTTCGGCAGAATCACAGGATCATTTTTCTTCGGGTGCGTGCGTTTTGCGGTTGTGAATTTTTCAGGCAACAGGGCGCGTTTTCTGCAGCATCCACTCTGGTGGTTCCTGGTCATCATAAATCGAGGGAGTTATGTTCTGGTTCAAACTCATCAAAGACATCCTCGCCATCTTCCGCGAAGGGCAGTCGCCGCGGCAGGTGGCGGGCGGCTTCATGCTTGGCTCGATCATCGGCTTGTCGCCGATGCTGACGCTGCAAGGCGTTGTGGTATGGCTGATCGTCCTCATCGTCAACGTCAACCTCGGCGCGGTCTTTCTCGCCCTCACGCTGTGCGCCCTGCTGGCCTGGCTGGCGGATCCGTTGTTTCACTGGCTCGGCTATCAACTCCTCGTCAACGTCGACGGCCTGCGAGGGCTGTGGACGGCGCTTTATAATTATCCCCTCGCGCCGCTGACCCGCTTCAACAACACCGTGGTGCTGGGCAGTTTTGTCGCCGCGCTGGTACTGGCCGTGCCGGTCTATTTTGGCTTCAAACAGCTGGTGATCGCTTATCGCCAGACCCTCGGCACCCGGGTGGAACAACTCAAAGTCTACCAGTGGCTCAAACGCAGCACACCGGTGCGTCTCTATCTGAAATTCCGCGATCTCGGAGGCTGACATGCGCAAATATTTTGTCTTTTTCGTCCTCATCCCCGTGATCGTGCTTCTGGTTATTACCTTTTTCTTCATCGATCGCTGGATTGAAAAGGGCCTCGAGCGCGCCGGCGAGGAACTGGCCGGCGCCCGCGTCGAAATCGATGATCTCGAACTCTCGTTGGCACCGCTGCACATCCAGTTCGAGCGACTGGAGGTCGCCTCGGCAACGGACTCGATGCGCAATCTCTTCGAGACCGGCCGGGTGCGCTACGCCATGAGTCTGGCGCAACTCCTGCGCGGCAAGACGGTCATCGAGTCCATGGAGGTGGCGAACCTGATCATCGGCACGCAGCGCAGCAGCAACGGCTTTCTCCCCCATCGCCGCGGTTACCTGCTGCCCGATTCCGGCGCCGGCAGCTATACGGCGCAAATGAAGGAACTGCTGCAAAAGACCCTGCGCACCACACCCCTTTTCGATCCCGCCCTGTGGCGCAGATCCCTGAATGTCGACAGCCTCGTGAAAGCGCAAAATTTCCAGACCCTCGCCCTGGTGGATTCGCTGCAACGGGAGGTGGCGGCGGCGGCGGCGCAATGGGACAGCACGGTGGCCGATTTCGCGGCCGGCCAGGTGCGGCTGGAAGAGATCAAGACCCGCCTGATCAACATCCGGCCGCAGGAGCTGCGGACGGTTGACGAGATCATCGCTGCCCTCAAGACGGTGGATGATACCCGCAAAATGGTGGGCGATTTGACCAGGAGTTTTCAGGATCGCGCTGCCGGTATCCGCGGGGACGTGCAACAACTCGGCGCTTCCGTGGCGATGCTGGACGACGCCGTGGCTCAGGACGTCCGCCAGGTGCTGGCGCTGGCGCGACTCCCGGATTTCGACGCCATGGGATTCGCGGAGCTCTTCATCGGCAAGAAGATTCTCAGCGACGCGCAGGTGGCGGCGGGCTGGATCGACCGCGGCCGCATCCTCGCCAAACGCTACACCCCAAAACCCTATTTCATCAAACCACTGCGGTATCGGGGTCAGGATATCCATTTCCCGGTCGAACGCGGTTATCCCAGGCTGTGGATCAAGGAACTCGGGATTTCGGGCGGAACCGACCGGGCGCAAAATCCTGATTACATTTATCTCGAGGGCAGCGCCCGGAATATCTCCTCCGATCAGCGCATCACCGCGCTCCCCATGACCATCAGCCTGGAAGGCACCCGGGGCGGCACACTATCCCTGGGCCTTGCGGCTTCCATTGACCGCCGCACGGCGCTCCCCCGGGATGCCTATCACATCAAAATGGCCGGCCTGAGACTGGGCGCTTTTACTCTCGGCAAGGCCGATTTTTTGCCGGCCACGGTTCCCGGCGCTGTGGTGGCCGCGGATATAGCGGTCACCGTGCCTGGCACCGGATTCCAGGTGCAGGGTGATCTGCAGCTGCAGGCGCTGCGTCTGGCTTTTCAACAGGCGCCGCGCAATATCGGCGAGCGCCTCGCCCGCGATGTGCTCGCGGACGTCAGCGGCTTTGCCGCCGGATTCAAAATCTGGCGCATGGAGGGCGGCAGCGGCGCTTCCTTCAGCACCGATCTCGATGACCAGTTCGCCGCCGGCATCAAACGGGTGGTCGGCGCCGAATTGACCGCCATACAGAATCAAATACGCGCCCGGGTGGAAAAAGAGATCGCCGCCAAACGCGCGCTTTTTGAACGCACCTTCGCCGCCAAGCGGGCCGAGGTGGAGGGCAGACTCGACGCCTACAAAACACTGGCCGATGATAATCTGCGCACCATCGAGGAAAAGAAGAAGGAACTGGAAGAACGGCTGGAGCAGGCCCAAAAAGGCGCGCTGGACAAGGCCATGGACCGGCTGCTGAAGCGATAACAGGGAGGAGGCGGAGATCGTGTGAACAATCAATCAAACTCCTTATCCCGGAGAGCCCTTCGCGTTCAGGCCGAATGCCCGCCCGGCTGTAAAAAGGGGATGATGATGGGATGCCGGTAAAGCAGTCGCTCCCGTCCGCTCGAACCGGTAACCCGCCGGCTTGCGGCGTTTTCGAGGCCCAGCCGGGCTGACTGCGTCACGGCCAGAATGGAAAGGCGTCCGTCCTGCCGCTACGCCGGCCCCGGCTGACCGCTTCTGCGGCCGATGGTTTCTCCCACTTTGACCCGGGTTTCCAGGCCCCCGGCGCTGTTCATCACCAGGTCGTCATCCAGCATGAGCTTGTCTTTTTGGAACAACAGGATCACGGTGGAACCGCCGAATTGAAAGTATCCCTTCTCGTCCATTTTTTGCGCCTGCACGCCGCTATGGGTCTGCACAATGCTGGCGACGCCGGAGGCGCCGACTTCCACCATGGCCACCTCGCCGAATACCGCGGAGGTCAGCAGCGTCACCGTACGCAAATTGTCCTTGAAGGGATTCAGCCCCACCTCAAAGGCGATGGGATTGACGGAATAATAGGCGCCATGAATCTTGTACGCATGCACGATCTTGCAGTCACAGGGAAAATGGAAGCGATGATAGTCCGAGGGATTGAGGCGGATGACAACGACGCTGCCATCCAGGAAGGGCGCATGATCCCCGGGCAAAATGTCCGCGATGGAGACGCTTTTGCCTTTGATCGTCAGGTGCCTCTCTTCCGCAAGAACGGGGAAACATAAAAGGCGTCCCTCGGCCGCTGCGGGGAGGATATGGGCGCCGGGATCGAAGGGCCTGCATCCCGGTTTGAGTTGGCGGATGAAAAAGTCATTAAAGCTGGTGAATGCCGCAAGGGGTTTCCGGAATTCGTCCGGGTCGATGTCCATCTCTCGCACGAATTTTACGATTCTCCTTTTGGAGCAGCCGCTGTCGAAATAGCGCCCCATGAGGCGCGAGAGGGCGGGGGAGGTGAATAGCCGCTCTCTGAGCCAGGTGGCTTTGCTGTAGTAAACCCAGCGCATAAAGGTGTCGCCCCAGACGATCTCCTCCCGGAGCGCCCGTGGATTTCTGGTATAATAGTGCAGTCTGTTGTCCATATTATTCCGGTTATTTTGAGAGATTACGATTGCCGCCGTCGCGTTCTCCCCGGAGGCGCGATCGCGGCGATCTTCATTTTACGGACTGTTCCGGATAAACAACGCATCATTCAATCAGCCACCCTGCTCATATTGCGATAGATGATCCACACCGCCACGGCGCCGATGCCCAGGAAGAGCAGGGCCGCCGGCCATTCCGCAAAGATCAGTTTGCCGATGCCGAACAGGGCGGCATAGACCACCACCACTCCGCAAATCCAGTTGACGAACAACCTGGCAAATCCCCCCTCAGCCTTCACCTGTGGCACTTCCGCGGCGATGGCGCGCCAGCCCCATCCGCCTGGATGCACGCGCTCGTAAAAATTCACCAGCACGGCCCTGGGGACCGGCCGGGTTATGTAGGTCGTCGCCAGCCAGACCAGGGTGGTGCCGAGCACGATGGGATAGAGGGTGATGGGCGACTGCATGCCAAACCCGAAACGGGCGATCGGGTAGATGATCAGGGGGGCGATCATGGCCGAAATCTCGGACCAGGCGTTGATGCGCCACCAGTACCAGCGCAGGATCAACACCGCGCCCACACCGGCGCTGGCATTGATGATGAACTCCCAGG
>DCUM01000193.1 GCA_002327255.1 bacterium UBA2214
CCATTCGCCCAGTCATGCCCTGACTGATCCAGATTGACGGCTGCTCCCCTATCGCGCCCTGCTCCGGCCAATGGACATAAGCCAGCTCCTGCACAATCCAGATTGAATCCGCCAACAGGTTTGGAAAAAACGTTGACCGGGCTCTTCCAGGCTCATTCTTTGAGCAAAAATGGGCAATCTGCCCTCCAGTCCGGATTGGGCACTGGTTCCGGTAAACAAGAGGCATCGGTCAAGTTTTTAGATTGCAGTTTATCTATCATGACCCGGAGGTCAAGTTGAAAACGTTCAAGATTTCATGCTGGCTCATCCTGCTTTCCTTTTCTCAAATCCTGGCGGCCAATTTTAAGGCAGTTGGGATTTATGATCAGCAGGAGTGGGGCAATTTTAGAATTACTGCGGTGGATATCTATCACGGATCCTATTTTCATCACACGGAGTACACCACGGTTGCAGAGTTTCAAATGATCGAGGACTATTGGGGAAATCATCCAAACGATGAGCCGTTTGTTTTTATTTATCAATTTGATTTACCCGAAGCGGCCGTCGTCATGGGCGCGGCGGTGCGGTTGGAGGGCGCCTGGCACACCGCCCATACCCAGGATTTGCTCACCGCGGAGGGCTTGTTCGATTCCACGGCCATCAACCGGCCGCGCTGCCTGCTGCGCCAGTTCGTCTACCGCAATTCGGATGGCTCTAATTCTTACCAACGCTATCAGATGCAGGTTTCTCCCACCTGGTACGGAACGCCCTTTAGCATCTCGATCACTTTTTTGATAAAAAATACCCTCGAGCTCTATCACGAACGCAGTCCGCTGTCCACCTACGGATTTCCGCCCTTTTATGATGTCTCGGCGATGAATTACTACTTTTTGGATACCGATGAGCCGGAAACGCAGCCTGTACTGGAGCATTCCTACAAGACTTTTCCTTTTTACAAGACACAAAATGGCTGGTGGAAAAGCAGTTTCATGGGCATAGATATCGGAAACTACTACAGCCTTTGGGGCATGACCTGGCTGAAATCCAGACAGTCACAACCAAAACTCTATCTTTTTCAGGATGGAAACGACAGCTATTATCTCCTCTCCGCCATACCGCCGATGCAGCCTCTTGAAAGAACCCTTAAAAAAATAATGCTTCTTTACGATGTGAGCTATGCAACGGATGGCGACCGCGATTTCATCCTCGACTCTTTTCAGGATGTGGTGCAACTGGGTTACTCTGAATACGATTCCATCAATGTACTGCTCATGAACGATCTGGCGCCCCGATTCCTGCGGCCGCGCTTCGTGTCCGCTTCCGCGGCGAATTTGAAAGCGCTTTTTGCGGAGATGCGCGGCCAGCCCGTCCCGCAACTACAAGCGACCGTGCAGCTCCTGCGCGAGGCCGTGGATCAATTCAACAGCCTCCAAACCAGCGGCGAAATCTGGCTGCTCACCACCGCTGAACGGGACGCCAATCCCGTGGCCAAAGCCAACGATATCATAGCTTTAACCGCAGGAAAACTGAAGAAGGATGTCGTCATCAAGATACTCGCCTGCGGGGGGCGTTACTCAGGCGATTATTATAAATTGAATGGTGTGTACTATTACGGCAACGACTATCTCTATGAAAATCTGGCGCGTTTGACGCAGGGCGCGGTCCTGCGCCCCAACTCGGTGGCGACCTATCATCTCAAGCTGGCCCTGGCCGATCTCCTCTCCCCGGCCCTGGATCTCATGGAGGTGGATCTGACGCCTCCCGGCGGTTATAGCCTGGGCCGTTATAATTTCGATCTTTCCAGAACACACTATCCGGTTTATTACCCTTTCATTGAGATTGGCCGGGCGGTGGGCGGGCTGCCATTTACTGCCGATTTTTATGGGGATGCCGGCGGAAAATGGTTCCATAAACAACTGCAAATCACTTCATCGGCAAGCAGTCCGCAGCTCAAACGGATCAAGACCTTGTGGCATGCCCAGCATGTGAAAGAGCTGCTGCTGCAGCCGCAGTCATGGAACCTGATCGGTGAAATCGGTCGCATCGGCAAGGAGAATCATTTTGTCACGCCTTACAGCGCTCTGGTGATTCCTTCAGAGGCAGGCTATGCCGGATTCATGCGTCTGGAAGAAGGAGATACGCTGACTCTGGCAAAGGCCGGTCCGGTGCTTCCCGATCAATTCAACATCAGGGCCTATCCCAATCCCTTCAATGCCCGGCTGCAAATCGTTGTGCATTTGAATCCTGCGGCATCAGAACAGCAGGTCATCATCACCGTCTACGATTTATTGGGCCGGCAGGTGCGAACGTGGCGGCAAATCGTACCCGCTCAGGAGAGCCGTCTCCGTCTGTTCTGGGATGGCGGAGATGATAAGGGTGAAACCGCCGGCAGCGGCGTCTATTTCGTCTGCGTGCAGCGGGATCACCAGCGTCAGATCGCCAAAATAACGTGTCTGAAGTGAGCGGGAGGACGACCATGAAAACAATGCGCCTAATATATATTGGACTTTTGCTGGCTTCCTGCGCTTGGGCGACGCGCATCAGCGTCTACGAGGCCGGATATCCGCAAAATCGCGATGATAATCTCTACATCAAACCGGTCACCGATGTAATTTACCAGCACGGCGCCTGTATCGAGCACCAGCTCCATATCTCTTTCGCCTATGATTTTAATTCCTGGTTCTTTAAAAATTATGAAGAGCTGGAATTGGAATGGACCTTTCAGTTGCCCGAAGAGGCCGTGGTCTACAATCTCTACTGCTGGAAAGGTGATTCCGTGGTGCGCGCCACCATGCTGGACAAATGGACCGCCCTGCAAATGTTCGATGAAAAGACCAGTCCCATTCGCGAGCCCGCCCTGTTGATCCGATCGCTGCCGAACCGGAATCGTCAGGTGGATTATACCCTGCGCATTTTCCCCATCCGGCGTTTTGAAGTCAACCGTGTGATGATCCAGTACCTGGTCCCGGCGCGGCCGTCGAGCGGATCGCTGCGCACCTGGCTGCCCATCCCGCAGGTGACGGCTTCTTCCGGAGGCGCCAAAAATCTCCGCGTCCTGTCTTTCTATGACGCGCGGCCCGACATGGTTGCGGTGGTGGGATATCAAAATATCGTATTTCAACACTATCCCGAAGACAAATTGTGGGAAACCACCCTGCCGGTGCGCTATGGCGAGTACGCCGAACTGGTCATGCCTTCACCGATTCAGGATGAATACTATATCTCCACGTTTAAAAAGAACGATGAGACCTTTTATCAGCTCGCGGTCTATCCACCGGATTGGCCTTCTTCGCCTGCTCCGCGCAAGATACTCATTTTGCTGGATTACAATCCGGGCAACAGCAGCGGATTGACATCCGATCTGGTGGTGACCTCGCTCAAGGAGACTTTGGAACGCAGTCTCGGCGCGGCGGATTCGGTTTCCGTGATCGCTGCGTTTGCCGAGATCGTTTTCGGCAGCGAGGAGTGGGTCGCCGCAACGCAGGAAAATATCGACCGGATATTCAATCGTCTCGCCGGACAACTCTTTTTCAACGTCAACTTTTCCCAGGAACTGCTGCTGGCGGGGCAGTCGTTCCTGCAGCGCAATGGTCCGGGCGAGATGCTCTGGATCACCAATCGCTCTGATTTTCCCACCGGCACCTATGAGGCGCAGCAGTACGCCCACGAGATTCTGGCGCTTTTTCCCGGCAATTTGGTCATTCATGTGCTCGATCTGGAAAACATCTATCCGATGAGCCATTATGGCAGCGACATCGGCTATGGCAACCGCAGTTTCACGTTTCTCTCCGAGTTGACGCGCATCACCGGCGGACATCTTTTCTTTTATCGCTTTCACCCCTTGAAAACAGCGCTGGCGGCGATCTTTTTTGAAAAGGTGGCCCATTATAACGAGGTCGAGGTGCAGACACGCATGCAGGATGGCTACACCTTTGATCGCCAGGATTACGCGCCCTTCGAGGGGTATTATCCCATGGATTTTCCCATCATCCAGACCGGCCGTTTGCAGGGGACTTTTCCCATGTCGGTTACCATCATCGCCAATACCTTGCAGCAGTCGGTTAAAAAGGATCTGCTCATCCCGGCGGAGGCGGTGCAGCCGGGCAGCGCTCACCTCTATTCCGCGTTTTATGGTCAGCAGCTGCAAAAACTGGCGCGGCGCTATCAGAACAATTGGGTCGTCAATGAGATCATCGCGCTGAGTTTGGAAACCGGTGTGCTCTCACCCTATACGGCTTTTCTCATTCCGGATAAATGGCAATCGTACTATGTACCGCAGTTTGTCGATGAGACGGTGAAGGGCAGCACGGAGGTGAAGATACCCCCTGCTGAGAGGGATAGTCTGCTTTGTGTTTATGCGGCGCCCAATCCCTTCAATCCGCGCACCACACTGCACATCGAGGTGCAGGTCAGGCAGCTTGATGGCAAGGTGCTGGTGGAAATCTATAATATCGTGGGACAGCGGGTGCGCCAGTTCACCCTTGCCGCCTCTGCAACCGGACGCCATGAGGTGGTTTGGGATGCCACTTCGGACTTCGGTTTGCCGGTAACCAGCGGTATTTATGTGGCGCGGATCAGCACCGCGCATCAGGTGAAGACGCTGCGATTGACGCTGCTGCGCTAGGAGTCTGCCGGAATTGGCGCTTAAAATTCGATAGACTCCCAGGCAGAGCCATCAGCCAACGACGCGGCCAGGCGTCATGGCGGCTCAAACGGCGAAACGGAAATTGATGATGTCGCCATCCTTGACCGGATACTCCTTGCCCTCAAGGCGCAGCACGGCCTCCGCGCGGCACTTGGCCATGTTGCCCCGTGCGATGAAATCATCATAATGCACCACTTCGGCGCGGATGAAGCCGCGTTCGATGTCGCTGTGAATCTCGCCCGCCGCCTGCGGCGCCAGGGTGTGCTTGCGGATGGTCCAGGCGCGCACCTCATCCTCCCCGACTGTGAAAAAGGAGAGCAAGCCGAGGAGCTCGTACGAGCTGCGCAGCAGCCGGTGCATCGCCGGCTGCGTGATGCCCGCATCCTGACGGAACACATCCCCCTCCTCCTCCGATAACTGCTGAATTTCCATCTCGATTTGCGCGGAAATGGGCAAGACCACCGTTTGCGGGATCTTTTCCCAGTCACCATTCTCCGCCCGGATGGCTTCGCTGCGGCCGATCTCCTTTTCGTCGATATTGGGGACGAGGATATGCGGTTTGAGGGTGATAAACTGATAGCCGCGGATCAGATGTTCTTCCTCGGCGTTGATGTCAAGCATGCGCAGCGGCTGCACGCCCTCCAGCGCGCCCTTGAACCGTTCCAGCAGAGCCTGCTCCTTGACATGCGCATCAGTCTTGCGCACACGCATCTCTTTTTCCAGACGCTGCAGCCGGTTCTCGATGATGGCGAGGTCGCTGAGGATGAATTCTTCCTGCACCAGATTGAAATCACGGTTGACATCGATGCGGTTGAGGGGATGGGGCACATTGTCGTTGTGAAAGGCGGCGGCGATGACCAGCACCGCATCCACAGTGCGCAGCTGCCCGAGAAACTGGTCGCTGAATCCGCCTTTTTTCTGTTCATCGGCGCTCAAACCGGCCAGGTCGATGTATTCGATGGTCGCCGGCGTCTTTTTTTTCGGCTGATAGATTTCATTGAGACGATCGAGGCGTACGTCGGGCACCTTGACGATGGCGTGCTGGGCATCGCGTTTGCCGCCGGCCATGGCCGCAGCGTCGAGTCCCGCACCGGTAAGGGCATTGAAGAGTGTGGTCTTGCCCGAAAAGGGTAATCCGACAATTCCTGTTTTCATGGATTGTTCCTGATTATATCATTATTTTGATTAAATATAATTATTTACGTGATTATTTGCAAGAAAAAATGTGGGAATGAAAAAGCTCTTTTTCTGCTTTAAAAAGTGAATTATTTTTTGCATATTGAAGAAAAGTCTATCTATCTCCCTATCGAGCAATTACGAGGAATTGTATGGTCATGAAAAAGAAAACGGGCGCGATGCTCTGTCCCAACTGCAACCGCCTGATCTCCGTCTCGGCCAAAGCATGCATCCACTGCGGCTGGAAAAATTACGGCGTCTCGGGCTTGAGCACGGGGTTTGAAAAGGCGATCAAGTCCTTCGGCGGCCTGGTGCCCGTCCTGATGGCGGTCTGCATCTTTTTCTATATCGTCAGCCTGCTGTTGGATCTCTCCAACCTTCTGAATCCGCAAGGTTTGTTCGGATTCCTGGCGCCAGGCGGCGCCGCCCTCTACCGGCTCGGCATGACCGGCGTCTACCCCATGTCGCAGGGCAAATGGTGGACGCTGATCACCGCCATCTATCTGCATGGCGGTCTCCTCCACATCCTCTTCAACATGATCTGGCTGCGCAATACCGGCTACGCTGTGGAGGAACTCTTCGGCACCTCGCGCGCCTTCCTCATCTTCACCGTGAGCGGCGTCATCGGATTTCTGGCCTCGAACCTGCTGGGGGTGATGTTCACCATCGGCGCTTCGGGCTCCGTCTTTGGCCTGCTGGGGGCGCTGATCTATTATGGACGCAGCCGCGGCGGCTCCTTCGGCGAAGCGATCTTTCGCCAGGTGGGCAGTTGGGCCCTCATGGCCTTTGTCTTCGGTTTTCTCATCCCCGGCATCAACAACTGGGCGCACGCCGGCGGCTTCCTCGGCGGCTATCTCGCCGCCTGGTTGCTCGGATTTCAGGAAAAGCAGCGCGAAACCAATGTGCACCGCCACCTCGCGGTTTTTACAGCGCTCCTGACCCTGGTGGCCTTTCTCCTCGCCTTGTTTTATTGATAACCGATGCGGATTTCTGCCATCATAACCACGTGGGAGCGCGCGCGGATGGTGTGCGAGGCGCTCGAATCGGTGCTGCAGCAGACCCGGCCACCGCGGGAGATCATCGTCGTCGATGACGGCTCGCAGGATGATACACCCGCGCGGCTCGCCGCTTACGGGGATCGGATACGGGTGATCCGGCAGGAACAGCCGCAAGGGGTGTCGGCGGCGCGCAATCGCGGCATTGCAGCCGCCACCGGGGAATGGCTCGCTTTTCTCGATTCCGATGATCTGTGGAGGCCGGACAAACTGGCGCGACAATGCGCCGCGCTCCGGGAACACCCCGAATATCTCGTCTGTTACAGCGATGAGGAGTGGCGCCGCCACGGCAACTGGATGAACCAGGGGAAAAAACATCGCAAATACTCGGGCTGGATCTATCCCCGCTGTCTGCCGCTGTGCATCATCAGTCCCTCCTCGATTCTGCTGCACCGTAACGTTTTCGCACAAGCCGGCCTCTTCGATGAAGGCCTGCCCGCCTGTGAAGACTACGATCTCTGGCTGCGCATCACCTGGCAGTTTCCCGTACTCTTTCTCCCGGAGCGGCTGATCATCAAACAGGCCGGCGACTGGCCGCAGCTGTCGCAGCAGCACAGCCTCGACCGCTATCGCATCATCGCACTGCAAAAGATGCTGACGGTCGCGGCATTGTCCGAAACGGATCGCGCCGCCACACGGGATATGTTGATGCAAAAGTGCCGCATCTATGCGCTCGGCTGCCGCAAACATGGCAGCGAAACGGAAGCGGCCTGGGCGGAAACGGTGCGGCAAAAGATTGATTTCTGAACGATTCTGACCCGGTCCGCTCCAGGGACACTCCGGTGCCCGCCTCCAGTCACCTTCACCTGCTCCTGTTCATTCCTTAAAAGCCGTTTTTTGGCCCCGAAAAGAGGCAGCTAAGGCCCTTTTTGACGCTTTTTCAGTATATAATTATTTGTTTTTATTGTTTCCGCTGAGGTCCGACCCCGATCCACCCCGATCCACGAAATCACCCTCTGCGCCTTTTACGCACTTCCTGCAGGAAGACGATGACCAGGGTCAAAGCCGTCAGCGGAATGACAAACTCCAGCATGACCGCACTGAACCCGGGCAGCGCATCATGCTGTGTCGCATCCAATGCCAGATAGAGCGTATAGACGATATAATAACCGAGCAACAACATCCCCTCCAGCCGGCTGATCACCCCGTCCGTGAAAAAAATGGGCAGGCAGGCAAAAGCCACCGCGATCATCACCGGAATATCGAAGCGAATGACCGATGGCGCAACCGCGATGCCATGGGGAGCGATGAGGGCGGTGATGCCGAGCACGGCCACGATATTGAGGATGTTGCTGCCGACCACATTGCCGACCGCAATGTCGCGTTCACCGCGGCGTGCGGCCACAACAGAGGTGACCACCTCGGGCAAGGAGGTGCCGGCAGCGACGATCGTCAGTCCGATGATCAGTTCACTGACGCCCAGATACTCGGCAAAGATCACGGCGCTGGCCACGAGCCAACGCGAACCCAGAACCAGCATCGCCAGACCGCCACAGGCCAGAACAAGATTCCGGAGCCAACTGCGCCTGCCCGGCGCTGCAGATGGAGTGGCGGTCTCTTGTTGCGCCGCTGTGGTTTCCTTGCGGCTGGCGTGAAACAGAAAGATCAGGTAGACAGCCAGTCCGATGATCAGAAAAAGGCCGTCCAGCCGGCCAATATTTCCATCCAGGGCTAACAACAGAACGAGCACAGAGAGTATGATCATCACCGGCACATCGAGCCGGACCAACTGTTGTGAGACCACCAGGGGCACGATCAGCGCAGAGAGTCCCAGAATGAGCAAGATGTTAAAGATATTGCTGCCGATGACGTTTCCCAACGCCAGAGCGGCCTGACCGGTAAACGCTGATTTTATACTCACCGCCAACTCGGGCGAACTGGTGCCAAACGCCACCACCGTCAGACCGATAACCAGGGGCGAAATACCGAGCGCGGCGGCCATTCGCGATGCGCCTTTTATGAGCAGTTCGGCGCCGAAGATGAGAAGGCCAATTCCGGCAAAAAAGAGAAATACGGTCATATCACTCCCGTTATGATTCGGGGATGGACCCATGGCCGCGCTCAATGCTGACGCCATCCGGTTGCAGCGTGGCGACAAGTGGTTACTCTCCTGACCCTTGTTGCCGTTATACCAACACGCTTGCGCCTGTCGCCCGCGCGCGATTTTTATGCATTGAATTTGTCGAATTTCCGGGAAATATGCAAGTAAATATAAGCTAACGCCTCCCCGGGCAAATTCGCCGCTGCGCTTTTACAGTGCTTGCCGTTGAGCGGGACAGAAATAACTTGATCTCGAAGCTGCGAAAAGCTATATTTCATCCGGATTATGATCGTGTCGTTACCGGAAAACACCCCTTCGAATCCAGAAACAACCATCGTCCGAATACCGGTTCATACTTCCTGGGCGAGTTTGCTGCCCGGGAAGATGCTGTCTCGGAAAGCAAAAAAAACATCGTCCGCATAGCGACGGATACGGATGGCCGCCGGCTCACAGGAAACAACGCTCTCATCACCAACCAACCCGGTAAATCCGGGCGTCACGCATCGCCCCGCAACCGTCCTGTGGAGAAAACACCGCGCAGCCACTTTGCGATCCATGCCCCGGATAATCAAGGAGTTTCTTGAATGCATAAAATCATCATCCAAACCGGCAGGTTCGTGTTGACAGGTATCCTGCTGGCCACCCTGGTGGCAGGCTCCGGCTGTCAGCGCGATCAATCCAGCGAAGCCGAAGCGGCCCTCCGCGCTTTTCACCGGGCGTTTGACCAAAAAGACTTGACCGCCCTGAAAACCCTGTGCAGCGCGGAGATGTTCTGGTATACCCTCAACGGCAAGGCCCTGCAGCCGCCGCAATTCGACGCCTTTTTCACCCCCATGCTGCAGCGCTGGGAGAATCTCCAAACCACCCTGCAGGAGGTGCAGCTGCGCGGTCACGGGCGTTTCATGACGGCGCGCTATAAAAGCATCATCCTCATCACCAGCAACGGCAGCAGCTCAGCGATGCATAACCTGCACACCATGATTCTGATCAAAGAGGACGGCGCCTGGAAAGTCTGGCAACATCATATGAGCAAGGAGTGAGTATCCTGTGGAAGAGACCCTGAAAGAAACACCGATCGGTTTTATCGGCCTCGGCATCATGGGAGCGCCGATGGTTTTGAATCTGCTCAAGGCTGGCTTTCCCGTCACGGTCTATAACCGCAGCACCGGCCGCACGCAGGCCGCTGTTGAAGCAGGCGCCCGCGCAGCCGCATCGCCCGCCGAGGTGGCCGAACAGAGCGACATCATCATTACCATGGTGACCGACTCCCCCGACGTGGTGGAGGTCATCGCAGGCGCGCACGGGGTTCTGCAAAGCCTGCGGCCGGGGTCCGTGGTCATCGACATGAGCACCATCTCGCCCTCGGTGACGCGGCGGCTGGCCGCCGAGATCGAAAAAAAGGGCGGCGAGATGCTCGATGCACCGGTGAGTGGAGGCGACAGCGGCGCCAAAGCGGGAACCCTGGCGATCATGGTGGGCGGCAAGGCCGATGTCTTTGAACGCTGCCTGCCGGTTTTTCAGGCCATGGGCAAATCCATCACCCTCGTCGGCGGCCACGGCATGGGCCAGACCGTGAAATTGTGCAATCAGATTCTGGTTTCAGTGACCAATCTGGCTGTCTGCGAGGCGGTTCAGTTCGCACGCCGGGCCGGCGTGGATGCGAACGTCATGATCGAAGCAGTCAAAAACGGCGCGGCCGCTTCCTGGCAGCTCGGCAACCTCGGCCCGCGCATGGTCGCGGGCGATTTCGCACCCGGGTTCATGATCGATCTGCAGCAGAAGGATCTCTCTCTGGCGCTGGATGCCGCGCGGGAGATGAAGCTGCCCTCACCGGCGCTGGCGCTGGTGTCCCAACTCTTCAGCGGCTGTCAGGCGCACGGCGAAGGCCGAGAAGGTACGCAGGCGCTGATCAAATCGCTGCAGCGGCTGGGGAACACCGGGAAACCATAGCGGCTGCGAAACAGTGCCTTGAATACATTGGTCCAGGTCTTCGTTTCGCAGATTGAACGCTGGTTTGGAACCCTTCGGCCCCAACCTGTCTTTGAGGAGTTATAAATGCATTCCGCACGCATCACGCTGTTTCTCTTTCTCGTCGTTTGTCTGGTTCAGGGGCAGACGATTCTGCCGTCCGATCTGGCGCTGGATGAGGTCTTTTCCGGCTATGAAGCCGCCATGGTGATTCGCAACTTGCAGACAGGCGCCGTATCAAGGTATCATGCCTCGGAATGCCGTGAACGCTGGTCGCCATGCTCCACCTATAAAATACCGCACGCCCTGATCGCGCTTGAAACCGGGGTCCTGAACGACCAGCATCATGTACTGCCCTGGGACGGCGTCGAACACCCCCTCTCCGCATGGAACAGAGATCTGACCCTCAGCGAGGCCATACAGGTTTCTTCCGTTCCCTACTTTCAGCAGGTGTCGCAAAAAATCGGGCGCGATCGCATGCAGATGTGGATCGATTCTCTCCACTATGGCAATCAGGATATTTCCGGTGAGTTAACGCGATTCTGGCTCGGTTCGACGCTGACCATTTCTTGTGACGAACAGGTCGATTTTCTCACCCGTTTGATCACCATGAAATTGCCCTGCGCCCGGCATCAGGTCGAGCGCATTATTCGCATCATCCGCCAGGACACCACAAACCACGGCGTCTGGTATGGCAAAACCGGGGGCTGCGGTCCTGACGGCATAACGGATCATGGCTGGTTCGTGGGCTTTATCGAACAGAACGAACAGACCTGGGTCTATGCGACCCTGATCCATGGGGGTGAACGCCCCAATGGTCAGGAAGCGCGGCGGCGCTGTGCACGCGCACTGCAAGCACTCGGTCTGTGGTAGCAGGGGATCGTCCATCAGTCAAACACGTGCTCCTTGTCACCAACGGCAAAGCGCAAAAAACGTATATTGGGAAAAGCGCAATAAAAGATTCGCTGATTTGCCTATCCTGACGGTATAATGGGAGAGAGAGAATGTCCCTATATCATGATCCCGGATCCGGCATGATACAGGATACTGTCACGACCCGGGATCCGTCCTGTTTACACAAAGTTCTCGACACCGGACATTCACACGAGACGCTGTTTTGCCAGGCTTGTCTATCCTCTTTGTGGCGGCGTGACGCAAGTAAAGAAAGGTCATATCTGGATTAAACAATGAAACCTTTATCCGGCTTGAGAGTGGAAATGTTAACCCTTTTTCGGAGTGTGCGTATGGCGGGTGTGCTTATTTACAGACGGGCATCCGGCTTCTCGGCGGGCGTGTCTGTCCTGTGCCTCCGAGTGCGTCTGGCAGGCGCCTTCGCCTCCAGATCGGCATCCGTCTTCACAGCGGGCGTGTATGCCATCGCTCTGGCCTGCCTCTCCTGCACCATCGAGTCCCCCAAAGCGCCCACCTGGGACACCACCCTGCGCGTGCCCCTGACCGATCACACTTACTCCATCGAGGAGATGATCCAGGGGGACGAACATCTCGGCGCCGGCGCCGACGGTTTGCTCGCCTTTCATTACGAGCAGGGACTGGATACGTCCTTTGTCGATGACTATCTCACCTTCCCGGAAATTCACGAACGCATCAGCGTCGGCCTGGATGCCCTCAGCATTCCCAATATTCCCGTACTGGCCGACCGGTTCCTTTGGGCCCAGCTCACTGCGGAAGCCATCAGTAAAGACGGCTCGAGCGGCACCATCGCGCCCTTTTCCTTCAACCGTGTGGCGGGCGCCTTTCATGCCAGCGAAGACCTGGTCTACGCCGCGCTGACCACCGGCACGGCCTGGCTCCACGTCTACAACCATCTTCCGGTCGCCCTGGAAAATGTCATCTTTTCCCTGCAGGATCCCGCCACCTCCGCCATCGTCGTCGCCGCACCGATGCTGCGCCAGCTGGCGGCATTCGATTCCGCCCTGGTGGAGGTGGCCATGGCGGGCGTGCATATTCCGCCTGAAAGCCGCTGGCTGATCAGCGGCAATTCACCGGGAAGCCATGGCACTGTCATTCCCATCGACGCGGCATTGTCGGTCGATATGGTTTCGGAGCTGCGCAGTTTCAGCATCTCCCAGATCGAAGCGCGTATCCCCCCCCTGACCATCAACCATTCCGAATCCGTGGTAATCGATGCAAGCGGTGAAAATGCCATTGCCGATCTGAAATTCAGGCGCGGACGCTTCCGCCTTCTCCTTGACAACCGCACGCCCTTTGCCAGCCCGAGTGTGTCGCTGCGATTTTTGGAAGTCAAAAACAGTCTGACGGGCTTTCCGCTGGAATTGAGTCTGGCATTGCGTCCTTTCAGCCAGCAAACAGTGGAAGTGCCGCTGGCGGCCTATACCGTTCATCTCGATCTGCCGCAGACCGGGTCGCCGCAGTATTTTCATCTCCAGATGCAGGCGCAAACCACCGATCTGCGCAGCCAATTCATCACCCTGGGAAATGAAAACAATATGATCGTCACCGTGGATATGGATGATCTGGTGCTCGATCATTATGAAGGCCGTTTGCACGCGCGCACGGTGCGGCTGGACAGCACCGTGCAGAACGTCAAGGTGACGGATGAGTGGGGCACTCTGGACGGCGTCACGGTCAACGATGCGCGGCTGCAGGCGACACTGTACCATACCATCGCGATGCCCATCCAGTTTCATGGCGCGCTCTTTGGATTCAACGACCGGGGTGAGACGGCCGTATTTCCCATCGATGTCGTGCTGGATCCGCCGGCGCCCGGGCAGGAAAAAGCCACGATTTTGCCCGTTTACACCAGCCTGAACAGCTCCATCGTTCCGTTCATCAATCTGCAGCCGACCCGGCTGGCCGCCGGCGGCGCCATCACCATTGGCGATGGCAGGACGATCGGCCATGTCAGCGCGACAGATTATGTGCGCGGCCGTTTCGTTCTCGACATCCCCGTCGATCTGAAATGGGATGCCCGCTCGATCGAAGGCGCCACCGAAGAACTGCGCATCACACCCGGGCACCAGGATGGAGAAGTATTCGAGCAGCGCGATGAGGTGGTGATTTTGGCCGGCGCTTCCACGCGCCATCTTCGTTCTGTTTCCGTTATCGCGCAGATCGAGAACCATCTGCCGGTGGGCGGATCGCTCTTCATCTTTTTCGGCACCGATTCCAGCCGGCTGCGCACACAACCCGATGTGACGTTCGGTCCCTTGCGCATCGAAGCAGCGCCGGTCAACGCCGCAGGCATGGTCACCGCCGCCAGAACGCAGCGTCTCGGGACCTCCATACCCGAGGAGGCCATGCCTCTGTTCCATAATGACGGCCCCGCTGAAAAAACCGTTTATTTCAGCCATGTGGTCAAACTCGATGGCACCGGTGGTAAAAAAGCGCGGCTCTATCTAAGCGATTATGTCCGCGTTCAGGCGCTGCTGGAGATGAGCGTCCGCGTGGAGAATTTCGACAAGGATCTGCCATGATGCAAGCGCGATATTTTTCGACTCTCGATGGACAAAAGCTGCAGTGTCATCTCTGTCCCCATGAATGCATCATCGCCGATGATCATCTCGGAGTCTGCGGTGTGCGCCAGAATCAAGGCGGCGTACTCAAGGCGCTCACCCATAACCTCGCCATCGCCCAACACATCGATCCCATTGAAAAGAAGCCGCTTTATCATGTACACCCCGGTTCGCGTACTTTTTCAGTGGCCGCGGCGGGGTGCAATTTTCATTGCCAGTTCTGCCAGAACCACGAAATCTCGCAGCTGCGCCCGGTGCATGGCCGCCTCCCCGGCCATCCGGTCACGGCGGCGGAGGTTGTCGACCAGGCATTGGCCAGCGAGTGCCGCACCATCGCCTGCACCTATACCGAGCCCACGGTCTACTATGAATGGGCCCTGGATATCGCCCGCGGCGCACACACCAGTGGAGTTGGCACGGTCTGGGTGACCAATGGCTTTATCAATGCCGAACCGCTGCGGGAAATCGCGCCCTTTTTGCTCGCCGCCAATGTGGACCTCAAGGCGTGGGACGATGATTTCTATCGCAAAATAGTCGGCGGCGCCCTGCAGCCCGTTCTCGATACCTTGCAGTTGATGAAAAAACTGGGGATCTGGGTCGAAGTGACCACACTGCTGGTGCCAGGCTATTGTGATGACGAAAAAACAATCCGCTCCATCGCCGACTATATCAGGGAGCATCTCGGCGTCGAGACGCCCTGGCACATCAGCCGCTTCTATCCGCACTATCGTCTCCATGGCGTTCCGGCCACCCCCTTGCACGTGCTGCGCCGCGCCCGCGAAATCGGCGTCGAAGCGGGACTGCGCTATGTCTACTGCGGCAATGCCCCGGGCGATGTGGGAGAGCATACTTTTTGTTACCGCTGCGGCGCGCTGCTCATCGAGCGCATCGGCTTTGAAGTGCTCAACGACAAGATCAGCGCCGGCCACTGTCCGGTGTGCCAGGCGGAGATCGACGGCATCGGCCTGAATGCTCCCGGATGATGACCTTTTTGCAGGCTTTTGCTGTTTAACGGCAGCCGCACAAAAGGACGATACCCAGGATTGTTGCTTTTCATTTCGGCGCGATGGACTCTATGCCTTCAAATAGGTTCAGAGAAATGACCGGAAAGCAGAAGCTCCCTGTGCTCGCATTGTCCGGTCTGCTTGATTTCCGCAAGTGTGACAGGCAACCTCGATCTTGTCCCAAAAAATGAGGAGAGGACATCATGACGTTTCGCACCATTCAATCCATTCTGGCCGGCGTCCCCACCATGGAAGGCGCCGGCGTGCGGCTGCAGCGCATCTTCGGCTACCATGAATCCCCGCGACTGGACCCCTTTCTCCTCCTGGATCATTTCGGTTCCAGCAACCCCGACGACTATCTCGCCGGTTTTCCCTGGCATCCGCACCGCGGTATCGAGACCGTCACCTATGTGCGCAGCGGCAGCATCGAACACGGTGACAGCCTCGGCAACACAGGCGTCATCAACAGCGGCGACGTGCAGTGGATGACCGCGGGCAGCGGCATCATTCACCAGGAGATGCCGCAACGCGCCGCCGAGCCGTTGCAGGGTTTCCAGCTCTGGGTGAATCTGCCCCGGGCGCAGAAAATGATGCCGCCACGTTATAACGAGATCACGCAGCGACAGATACCCACGGTCGCCGTGGCGGATGCGGTTCAGGTAAAAGTCATCAGCGGCACCCTCGACGGGACTCCCGGCCCGATGCAGGATCTGATGGTCGCCATCGAATATCTCGATGTCGAAATCTCCGGACCCTCCGATTGGAACCACCCCATCACGGCGGGATTCAACGCCCTGGCCTATGTCTATGAAGGGGAAGGACTGTTCGATGTCGCCGGCTCCACCCTGGTGCAATCCAGCCGTTGTGTGCACTTCTCGGCCGACGGCGACGCCGTGCAGGTCAAGGTGCTGGACGGTCTGTGCCGCTTTTTGCTCATCTCCGGCAAACCGCTGCAGGAACCGGTCGCCTGGCGCGGACCCATCGTCATGAACACGCACGAGGAGCTGCACACCGCCTTTGCCGAATTTCATGCCGGAACGTTCATCAAACACAAACCGTGATCATAGAGTCACTGCCAATGACGTTGAATCTGCTCGAGATCATCCTGCTGCTGGCCGCCGCGCAGGCGGCCTTTCTGGGCATCCTGATCCTGCACAAATACCCCGCCCTCTTGCCCAACCGCATCCTCGGCATCATGATGCTGCTCTATGCGATCATCCTGGGCCATAACCTGGCCGTCGAACTGGGCTTCTTCAACCGCTACCCGCACTGGCTGCTCCTGCCCCTCGGCATCACCCTGATGCTCGCTCCCTTGCACTTTCTTTACGCCAAATATCTCACCCATCCGGAAATGCCCTTTGGCAAAAAGGACTGGCTTCATTTCCTGCCCGCGGGCATCTATTGGTTTTCCCTGCTTCCCGATCTATGGGTATCCAGCGCCGACTTGTCCGCCCGCCTCAACATCTCTTCCGAAAACATGTCCCCGCGCTTTCTCGTTTTCAATTTCATCCTGCTCCTGCAGGCCATGCTCTACCTCGGGCTGACGTTTGTCCAGATCAAAAAATTTCATGCGCGCCTCCGCAACATGTTCGCATCGGTTGAAAAGCTGAAACTCACCTGGTTGCAGCAGATCACCCTCCTGCTCCTCTCCGCCTGGATGGTCTTCAGCCTGGAAGAGGTCGCACTGATGTTCGGCGTCCATTTGACCCATTTCGATCTCTCCAGCGCACTGGTGGCGCTCTATGTTTTTCTCATGGGCTATATGGCGTTGCTGAAATCGGAGATTTTTCAACAACCCGCACTGCTCAAGCCCATGCACATTCTCGAGTGCATGGAAACGGCGGAATCAGCGGATACCTCCAGCCGCTATGAAAAGTCGGGGCTGACCTCCGAACGCGCCCAGGCCCTGACGCGCACTTTGCTCGATCTGATGCGGGATGAGGAACCCTTCACCGACAACGAACTCACCCTGGCCGACCTCGCGGAACGGCTCCGGATCACGCCACACAACCTCTCGGAAATCCTCAACACGCAGGTGCGGCAAAATTTCTACGATTTCATCAACCAGTACCGCATCGAAAAAGCAAAGCGTGATTTGGCCGATCCCGCCAAAAGCCATCTGAAAATACTCGCCATCGCCTTTGAGGCCGGTTTCAATTCCAAAACGGCCTTCAATACCATCTTCAAACACACCACGCGCATGACACCCTCCGCGTACCGGACGCATTCTCTCTCCACACCTTCCTGAAACAGGTTCCATCCCATGGGGACACACCCGGGACGGCGTGCGTTCCAATGGGCAGGAACGATTTTTAAAAATAATTTGCCTACATTGAACGTATCAGGGCAAACCCTGCCACTGCGCCGGGAAGCTGTTGAAAAAGCCCAATCAACCCCGGGGTCGCCGTTTCTTGTGACCCCGGGGTTCCGTATGC
>DCUM01000083.1 GCA_002327255.1 bacterium UBA2214
TACGCATTTTTCGGATGATCCTCAAATTAATCACTTAAATTATTATTATATGCTTCGTGTGCTGGGTTCGTGTGAAATTTAAGTTTTGAAACCTGTTGTACCCAATCATATGGTGTTTAAATTACAGCGATTGTTACCCTGTTTTATGAATCATTCAGGTTAACTGGCGTCCGCGGAGCGTCACCGCAAAAATAATGATAACGTTATGGGCCCCATCAAACCACGCTTGATGGTACGGCTGCGGCTGGCATTTTCTGATTCGATCGCACAGGTTCTCAGAAATCAGGACGACCACAGATTGGTCATGGGGACCTCTCTGTTCGAGAAAATAGGCAATGCTGCTGTGTAAATCAAGCATAATCATGGCCAATTTTATGGTTTGTCACACGATCGGGGCAAATTTCAATGCGGGTGCTCCGCAGGGATGCCCGCCGTGATTTCTGAAACGAATAAATAACTTGATCCTGTACGTTTTTCAAGTTATATTCACCAAAATCCCTGCACAACCGATAAAGTTGCAGCGTATATGAAAGAATGTTTGTCACTGTGCCTTCATGTCTTCAGCGGCACCGGGAATTCACTGCGCGCCGCCCATTGGCTGGCCGAAGGATTCGGCTGGGAGCGGAGCCGCCTGGTACGCATCGGCAGGGCGAAAGCGCCGGTGACATCCCCGGCGCCGGATTCGCTCACCGGATTCATTTTCCCCACCCATGGATTCACCGCGCCATGTATCGTGCTGCGTCATGCGCTCAGGATGCCGCGGACGCGACGTGCACCCGCATTCATCATCGCCTCCCGGGCAGGGACCTGGCCGGGATTCCTGCTGCCGGGGCTCTCGGGCAATGCCATGTATCTGGTGGCGCTGATTTTGCTTTGCAAGGGATATCATATCAGGGGTTTGCGCGGACTCGACATGCCCTCCAACTGGATGTCGCTGCATTGGGGACTCTCGCAGCGCCATGCCGCAAAGATCATAGCGCGGGGCAAAAGAGATATCGAAAAATTCGCAGGGAAAATTTTCGCTGGCCGGCGGCATCTTTTGTCTCTGAATAACCTGCTGGAATTGGTTCTCGGCATCGCCTTCTTCCCCATCTCTGCCGCCTATCTCATCCTCGGACGGTTCTGCCTCGCCAAGCTCTTTTACGCCAACTGGCGATGTACGGGGTGCGGCCAATGCGCCAGGGATTGTCCCGTGGGTGGCATCATTCTCAAAGGAAATGAGGTCAAAAGGCCCTTCTGGACCTTCGCCTGCGAGAGCTGCATGCACTGTATGGGCTATTGTCCCGAAAAAGCAGTGGAGACGAGTCATCCGCTGGCGATCGTGTTCTATTACACAGGCACATTCTCGCTGGCCGGCGCCCTCAGCGCCTGGCTGATGCGTTCGCATCTGCTGACCGTGTCTCTGCAAAGCGCATTCTGGTTCAGAGCGGTGCATCTGCTGATCAACTATGGGTATATGCTGCTCTCCTTCTTTCTGGTCTATTGGTTGTTCTACCATCTGGTACGCATCCCGGCTCTCAACAGACTCTTCACCTCTCTGACCCTTACCCATTATTACCGGCGTTACCACGAACCGGGCATGATCCGGAAAGATTTTTGAATGACAGAGCGACCTAAAGTCCAGGCTGCGCATTCCACCTTTATACCTGCAAAAAAGGGTTGCTCCCTCACAGAAGCAACCCTTTTCATCACCCATCCTATACTTATTCTTCGCTTTTCTTCTTACGCGTCTTCTTGACTTTTTCTTCCTCTACCGTTTCTTCCGGCTCGGCCACTGGTTCAGCCGCAGCCGCTTCTTCCGGCTCGGCCACTGGTTCAGCCGCAACTGCTTCTTCCGGCTCGGCAACCGGTTCAGCCGCAACTGCTTCTTCCGGATCGGCAACCGGTTCAGCCGCAGCCGCTTCTTCCGCTCCGGTTGGTTCAGCCGCTTCCAAGGGTATGGCTGGTTCCGATTCGGCGGGGGGTTCTTGCGGTGGTGCCTCAACGGCTGCTGCTGCCGCCATCACTTCTTCGGTTTCGATGGCGGTCTCAGCCGGTTTCAATTCCGCTTTGGCATCCCTGGCTTCGGCTTTGAGTGCATTTTTCTCCGAGAGGACGATCTTTTTGTTTTCCTTGTTGAACTCGATGACCGAAAGCGTCAGTTCATCATCGATCTGATAGCCATCCGCCGGCTTGCTGAGGTTCTCCTTGGCCAGCTGCGACATGGGCACAAAGCCATCCACAGATTCGGGCAATTCAACGATGAGTCCCTTTTCAATGAGACGCACAACCTTGCCGCCGGTGATGGCGCCGGGCGTGTACTTGTCCTCGAAAAAGTCCCAGGGATTGTCCTGTGTCTGCTTATACCCCAGGGAGATGCGGCGGTTGTCACGATCGACATTGAGGACAATCACTTCGATTTCGTCCCCTTTTTTCACCACTTCGCCCGGGTGACGAATCTTTTTCGTCCACGAGAGATCGCTGATATGGATCAGACCATCGATGCCATCCTCCAGTTCGACGAAGGCGCCGAAATTGGTGAGATTGCGCACCTTGCCGGTATGACGGGTTCCGACCGGATAGCGTTCCGCGAGGGTCTGCCAGGGATCCGGCTCCAGCTGCTTCAAACCGAGCGAAATCTTGCGCTCGTCTTTCATGATGCTGAGGACCTTGGCGTCGACCATTTCACCGACCGCCAGCACCTTGGAAGGATGCTTGATGTGCTGTGTCCAGGACATCTCGGAAATATGTATGAGGCCTTCGACGCCTTTTTCCAATTCGACAAAAGCGCCGTAATCGGAAATGCTGACCACTTTTCCGCGCACCACGGAAGTGACCGGATATTTACTCTCGACGTTTTCCCACGGATGTGGTTGCAGCTGTTTCAAGCCCAGAGAGATGCGATCCTTGTCGTCGTTGAAATCGAGCACGACGACCTTGATCTTCTCATCGAGGGCAACCACTTCGGAAGGATGCGCCACACGACCCCAGGAGAGGTCATTGATGTGCAACAGGCCGTCCACTCCGCCCAGGTCGATGAACACACCGAAATCGGTGATGTTCTTGACAGTGCCTTCGAGAATCTGACCTTTCTGCAGATCTTCGAGGATTTTTTCACGCTGTCCCTTCATCTCCTCTTCCACCAGAACGCGGTGGGAAACGACGATGTTCTTGCGCATGTTGTTTATTTTGACAATTTTAAAATCCATGGTCTGACCGATCAGGGCATCGAAATCCCGGATGGGCCGGACATCTATTTGAGAACCAGGCAGGAAGGCATCGACACCGGTGAGATCGACCACAATACCACCCTTGATGCGGCGCATGCACTTGCCCTGGACGATCTCGCCGCTTTCGTAGGACTTGTTGACCATATCCCAGACGCGCATAAAGTCCGCTTTTTTCTTGGAGAGGATGAGCATGCCATCCGCGTCTTCAATGTCATCGATGAAGACCTGGATATTATCGCCGACCTTGATTTCGCTGACGTCACCGAACTCGTCGATGGGAACGGTTCCCTCGGACTTGAAGCCGATATCGACGGCGACTTCCTTGTCGTTGATGGCCAGCACTTTGCCGGTGACAACTTCGCCGGAGACGAAATCCGCCAGCGTCTCCTCGTAGAACTTGAGCATTTGCTCCATTTCCTGCGCAGAATATTCGTTCTCCGCTGCATCAAGTTCTTCCAGGGATACGGTCGATTTTTTGCTTTCCGTTTTCTTTTCCTTGGGCACTTCCTGTGCTGGGGTCATTACCGTTTCTGCGATTGTTGCCACCACATCCACATCGGGAGGGGTGGCGGATTGTTCTGGATCACCTCCTTCTTGCAGCGGATAGGTTTGCCCTTCATCTTCACTGGGCAGGTTAGGTTTGGTTAGTTCGTCCATTGATTTTGTTCCTCCTTTTTATGATAACTGGCCCAACTGGACCGAGTTTTTCAAGCTAAAACGGTCATGGCAGCGTTAGAATAAGCTGACGCACTTCCTCGAACTGCCAGACGGGTGTTGAAGCGCCGCCGCTGATGCCCACCACATCCGCCCGGTCGAACCAGCACGCCATGAGTTCCTGCGGTGATTCGATCTTGTGGCTGCGCGGATTGTTTTGCTGGCAAATTTCGAATAATACCCTGGAATTTGAGCTTTCGCGACCGCCGACGAAGATGAGTACATCCACCGCTGCCGCAAACGTGCGCACCTGATCGTAGCGGCGGCTGATAAAACGGCAGGTTGTATCGAGAATCTGCGCGTCCTTGTGCGAAGCCGCCACTTCAGCGCTCAAAGCAGCAAATTTTTCGGCGCCAATGGTGGTCTGTGCCACCACCAGGGTGGGCCGTTTGGGATCAATACGAGTGATATCCTCCCGGCTTTCTATGACCACGCCGCGATGATCACAATGCCCCGACAGGCCGATCACTTCGGCGTGATCCTTCTTGCCGATGATCACAATCTGGTAGCCCTTGTGATGGTACTCGGCCACGCTTCTCTGCACCCGTGCCACGGTCGGGCAGGTGCCGTCAACGGCAATGACGCCGTTCTCGTGCAATCTCTGCGCCACCGCCATCCCGACACCATGGGTGCGCACCAGGACTTCCTGACCGGCCAAAGCATGCAGGGTGCGATCATCTTCGGCCAGATTTTGTGGGACGGTACACAAACCCTTGTCCTGCAGGCGGCCGATCTCGCGGTCGTTGTGAATGAGGGCGCCGAGCGCGGTGATCTTTTTTCCCGCAGCGAGGCGTTCTTCGACCAGCGCGACGGCGCGTTTGACGCCGGGACAGAAACCGGCGTGGCTATCGATGATCACCCGCATATCATACTTCCCGGGCGCCCTGTGCGATCGCCTTGCGGACGATCAAGGCCACTTGTTGTGGAATCGTCAGTTCCGTGGTATCGATTTCCACACAATCATCCGGTTTGCGCAACGGGCTCACATTGCGTTGACTGTCGTCGGCGTCGCGTTTGCGGATTTCTTGCGCCAGCACCTCGGCATCGAGATGGATTCCTTTCCTCGTCAGTTCCTGCATGCGCCTCCGGGCGCGGGCTTCGATCGAAGCGACCAAAAAAATCTTGAGATCAGCCAGGGGGAAAACCACGGTGCCCATATCGCGTCCTTCAGCAACGATGCCGCCCTTTTCGCCCATGGTGCGCTGCTGTTTCAGGAGAGCAGCACGAACGCCGGGATTGGCAGCTACCGGGCCGATGGCGCGCGAGACATCCGGCATGCGAATGGTTTGTGTCACCTCTTTCCCATCGAGCCGCACGATGAGACCATTCTCCGCGGGTTCCAGCGCAATATGAACGCCCTGAGCGATGTGCGCCAGAGCTCGCTCGTCCTGCAGATCGATTTCCCGTTCCAGGGCCGCCAGAGTCACTGCGCGGTAGAGGGCGCCCGAGTCGAGGTGGAGATATCCCAGCCGCCGCGCGACATGACGGGCGGTGGTGCTTTTGCCGGAACCGGCTGGTCCATCGATGGTGATGACGAGCCGTTTGACCGTAGCATTCATGCGCCCTCACAGCTGAGTTTGACGCTCTGTTTCAGGGCGATCACTTCCCTCTGCTCCAGATAGCGCCATTGTCGCCGTGGGACGCCCTGAACATCGAGGCAGCCGAAGCGGATGCGATTGAGGGTCTGCACGTGGTAGTTGAGGGCGGCAAACATGCGGCGCACCTGTTGCTGACGGCCTTCGCGCAATTCGACTTCCACCTGGCGCCGTGAATCGGCAAAAAAACGCGCGCTGCAGGGCTGCGTGGGACCGTCTTCGAGCAAGAGCCCGGCTGTGAATTTTCTCAGATCCCTTTCCGTGAAATCGCGATCCAGTGCGGCGCGATACACTTTTGCCACCTTGAAACGGGGATGCATGAGCCGGTGGGCGAGTTCGCCGTCGTTGGTCAGCAGCAGCACCCCGGTGCTGTTGATATCCAGCCGACCGACGGGAAAGATACGCGGTTCAGCCGGTACCAGTTCGAGGACCGTTTTACGGCCGTGTTCATCCATGGCCGTGGTGACATAACCTTTGGGCTTATTTAAAAGAACATAAATATGATCGGCGGCGGGACTGACGGGCATGCCATCGACCCGCACCTGGTCGCCATCGTGTATGGTCACAGCCAGGGAATGGAGCGTTTCACCGTTCAGCGTGACTCTGCCCTCGCGTACAAGTTCTTCGGCCTTGCGGCGTGATGCGAGACCGCAGGCAGCGAGATAGCGGTTAATGCGCATGTGCCGGATCCTCGCCGCCGCTGTCCTCTGTTGAGAGGGGCTGCGGGGAGAAGGGTGCTGTTTGTGGCGTCGCAACGCCGCCCGGGTTCAAAGTCGCCGCCACGGCTCCGTCAGCCGCGGGGGCGATGGATTCAGCGCCGGAGTGCATGGCTTTTTCGAGTTCGGCTTCATCCAGCGCCTCTTCTTCATCCTGGAGTATTTCTTCCTCCGGAATTTCCCTGATGGCGTTTTCACCCTCTCCCTGGGCGAGGAGTTCCTCGATCTCTTTGGGCTTGGGCAAATCCGAAAGTTCGTTGATGCCAAAATAGTGCAAGAACTCCCGGGTGGTGCTGAAAAGCAGCGCGCGTCCCTGCCCTTCGTCGCGGCCGGAGATGGTGACCAGCTTGCGTTCGAGGAGATTCTTGATGACGCCATCGACGTTGACGCCGCGAATGGCCGAGACCTCCACCCTGCTGATGGGTTGTTTGAAGGCGATGATGGCCAGTGTTTCCAGCGCAGCACGGGTGAGACGGTTTCGCTCGCGGCCGATGAACATCTGTTTGACCCAGCGCGCGTAATCCGGACGCGTGGCAAATTGAAAACCACCGCCGACTTTTTTTAGAAAGATGGAACGGCCTTCCAGATCATTGGCCAGATTCCCGAGGGCCGCTTCGATGTCGGACTTTTCGACATCTTCCAGGATCGCCTTCAACTGGTTGAGCGAAAGGGGTGTGTCCGAAGCGAAGATGAGCGCTTCGAGAATGCCTTTGAGTTTATTCTGCTCCATCTATCCTTCTTAACATGATTTCGGCAAAGGGCGCCTCCTGGCACGCATAGACTTCACCCGTCTTGATCAGTTCCAGAACGGCGATAAAGGTTACGATCAGAACGATTTTATCGGCATCGCTGGTGAAAAGTTCACGAAAGGAGAGTTCCGGTTTTTCCGAAAGCGCGCGGCGGACGTTATCGATGCACTCTTCCAGGGTGACGTTCATTTCCAGGACGCGGTGCACGGTGATCTTTTTGGACTGATCCATGATCACCTTGAAAGCGGCCACCAGATCGAAGAGGCCGACTTCCGAGCCGGGCTGAAAATCCTCGCCCAGTCCCTCTTCTTCAAATTTGAAACTGCCGCGGCCGTAATGTTTGGCCGAGACTTCCTCCTTGCCGCCGAGATCTTCCGCGACATCCTTGAAGCGCTTGTATTCGAGGAGGCGCTGCACCAGTTCCTGGCGCGGATCGAGAATGTCCTGCTGCTCTTCCCCAAAGTCGGGTTTGGGCAGCAGCATCTGCGCCTTGATCCGCATCAGGGTGGCAGCCATGAGGATAAAATCACTGGCCGCTTCGAGATCGAAAAGCTGGATGATCTCCAGATACTCGAGATACTGCTGGGTGATCTTGGCGATGGGAATGTTATAGATGTCCACCTCTTCCTTTTTGATCAGGAAGAGAAGGAGATCGAGTGGTCCTTCAAAAGATTCCAGTTTGACTTTATAGCTCATACTTGAGACCGCTTGACATGACGAAGGCCGTTGACATCACGGCCTCGGCAGCAAATGAGATGAAAACGCTGTATGGTTAAAAGGCGCACTCAGTTCAAAAAGATATAGGGCTTCCAGCTATCTTCAGAGGTGCCCATATGATGCTGAATAAAAAACAGGTGACTCGGGCGACGCGGCGGTTTCAGCATCCGCAGATTGGCCTGTTCGGGACTGCGATCGCCCTTGCGGTTGTTACAGCGCACGCAAGCACAAACCAGATTTTCCCAGGTGTCCTGTCCACCGCGGACGCGGGGGATGACATGATCGACGGTGAACGGTCCCTTGGTGGTTCCGCAATACTGGCAGCGGAAATTATCCCGTTTGAGGATGTTGCGCCTGGATAATTCCACATGATGGTGTGGAATATGTATGAACCGTAAAAGGCGTATGATGCTGGGGAGCGGGAAAACGAGATGCTGGGAATGAACCCAACGGTCGCGCCTTTCAACAATTTCTACTTTATTCAGAAAAGCCAGGATGATGGCTTTCTGCGCACTGACCACGGTCAGCGGTTCATAGTTTTGATTGAGCAATAAGACTTTGGCATTTTGCATAAAAAGATCCCTGCATAAAGGATCTTGGGGTTCGCTCGGCAGCACGGCGGCGGCCGTTTTCCGATTGAGAGAACCCGAAAAATATTAAAAAATATAAGATTAAATATTCAAATAGTCAAGTTTTTTCCCATTTAGGACCATGAAATTGGGCAAAATCAGGGCACATCGAATTTGCGCGCTTCATCGATCAGCATGATGGGGATATCTTCCTCGATGCGGTATTCCAGTCCGACGGCTCGCGCCGGCACCGCAGCGCACGCTTCACAGGTGCAATTTCCCGCGTCATCGAGGGGCATGCCGCACTGGCTGCAATGCCTGCCATGACAGGTCAGCAGCGCTTTTTCGGCATCATACACCAGATCCCCTTTGCAGGACGGGCATGCCAGGATTTCCAGCAATTCAGAACTGATCATCTTTTTCTCCCTTTTTCACTGTTTCCTGTTTTCAGAACCAACCTGTTGCCTCGACGTTCTATTCACGCCACACGCCCATTTGGGCGTATTTTTCAATCCGCATGCGCACCAGTTCATCCGCCTTGATCGTGGTGAGTAGTGCCAGTTCTTCGAGAATGGCTTCTTTGACGATCTCTGCGGCGGCGCTGTGATCATTATGGGCGCCGCCGGGTGGCTCGGGCAGTATGCGATCGATGACCTTCATCTCGAGCAGATCGGGGGGCGTCACACGCATGGCTTCTGCCGCCTGCGGGGCATTGGCCGAATCCCGGTAGAGAATGGCGGCGCAGCCCTCCGGCGTGATGACGGAAAACCAGGTATTTTCCATCATCAGGACGCGATCGCCGACGCCGATGCCGAGTGCACCGCCACTGGCGCCTTCGCCGATGATGACGATGATGATGGGTACCGGGAGATGCGCCATCTCGAAGAGGTTGCGCGCGATGGCCTCCGCCTGGCCGCGCTCTTCTGCGCCAAGGCCCGGGTAGGCGCCCGGTGTATCGATCAGGGAGATGATGGGCCGGTTGAAGCGGGCCGCCAGTTTCATGACACGTAACGCTTTGCGGTAGCCTTCCGGATTCATCATACCAAAGTTGCGGCGAATTTTTTCGCGTGTATCGCGCGCTTTTTGATGCCCCATAATCGCCACCGGGATACCGCCCATTTTTCCGATACCCGTTACGATGGCGGGATCGTCACCGAATGCGCGGTCACCATGGAGTTCGATAAAATCGCCGACCATGTTTTGTATATAGTCCAGGGTGTACGGCCGGTTGGGATGCCGCGCCAGTTGCACGCGCTGCCAGCGTGTCAGTTTGGAATAGACTTCGAGGCGCAGTTTTTGCGCCCTGGTTTGCAGCCGCTCGATTTCTTTTTGGAGTTCAACATCTTCGGCGTCGGAAAATTCCCGCAATTCAGCGATTCGCTTCTCGATTTCGAGTATCGGTTTTTCAAATTCCAAAACAAATTGTGCCATTGAACACTCGCAGTTAATGTTTCAGGGCGCGCAGGGCCGATTTAAAAAGGATTTCAGCATCCAAAAAGGGCGAATAGTTCTTCAAATAATAGAGTTGATAGCGTTCTCGATCATCACTGCTGAGCGCCTGGTCATTATACAAGTGTTCGAGACTGGTGAGCCCGGGCTTCAGCATTCCGCTGATCGGCCGCGCTGCCGCTGTCGTGGCGAGGCGTTGGCCGACAAAGGTCATCTCACCGCGCCAGATCGCCGCGAGGGCTGGCAACAGCCGCCACCACTTTTTGTCGTCCTGCTGTGGCGGCATAAACGCATGGAGTGTCAGCGGTTTGCCCTGCACACCGCAATAGGTGATCTTTTGCCGGGGAACTCTGCGCACAGCAACGAGCCACAGCCAGACGGGCCATGCCACCGTCCACAGCAGAGTGGCCAGGAATAAATCACCGCTGCGTTTGACCATGCGATAGGTCAGATAGTGCAGTTTGTAGTCGATCTCCATAACCGGGAGATCATCGATATACTCCACCGAAGCCTTGCCGATCATGACATCCATGCTGCTGGGGACCAGGCGAAACTTCACAGCCGGATGCGGCGAGTTGGAGATGACCTCGAGCATCTGCTCATAGGGCAGGTGATCGGTCGCAAAGATCACTTCATCCACTTTCTCGTGCAGGATCAATTCGCGAATACGTTGCAACCCGGTGTAGACGGGAACATTCTCCAGCCTGCTCTCACTGCTTTTTGCCGCGGGGAGCACGATGCCGCGGATTTCAATGGTTGTCTCGAGCCGGCTGCGCAAACGGCCGAGAATCTTTTGGCAGCTTTCATAATCGCCAACCAGCAGGGCGCTGCGTTTCAGGACCAGGCGCCCGAGACCGTTTTCCAGGGTGCGGCCGCTGAATTGTGCGATGAGTTTGAGGACGAGCCGCCAGCCGGGCAAGAGGATCAGATTCAAGGCGCCGGCGATGAAAACGACAAGCCGTGAAAAGCCGATATCCTTGAAAAAAAAGGTGATCGCGCTGTTGACGATCAGACCGATGATGATGGCGAACGCCGATTTCGCCACGGAAAAACGCCAGCGTTGATAGACGCCCTGCGTATAGAGACTCACGAGCCAAACGACGCTATAGATCAAATGGACGAGGATGAAGGCCTGCCAGGGAAACCGCGGTGCAAAACGGATGTGAATGGAGGCTGCCATGACCAGCGTCAGGAGGAGGAGATCAAAGGTGGGCCAGGCAGCGGCTTTCAGGGCAGCGGTGATGATGGCGAGGAGCGCCCGCAGCCGGATGGCGATGATCAGTGCCCATGAGGGTATCCAGGCGCGGCCCTTTTGAAAATGCTTTTTCACGAACAGGCGCATGGCCTCATAAAAGAGGCGGCGTTGTTCCATGGGACTGCGTTTGGAACTCTCGCCTTTAAAGTGAATGATCTGCGTTTCCGGCACATAATGGATTTTCCAGCCGCCTGCCTTGATGCGATAGCACCAGTCGAGGTCTTCGCCGTACATGAAAAAGGCCTCATCCAGCATGCCCACCTTGGCAATGGTTTCCCGGCGCAACACCATGAAGGATCCCGAGATGGCCTCGACTTCGGTCACGTGCTCCGGATCGAGAAAAGTCAGATTATAGCGTCCAAAGAATCGGCTTTTGGGAAACAGGGCCGCCAGACCCACAATTTTGGTGAAAGCGACCCACGGCGTGGGAAAGCTGCGCCGGCACGCCAGCTGCAGGGTGCCATCCGGATTGAGGATCTTGCAGCCAATGGCGCCCGCCAGTGGTTGTTTATCAAAGAACGTCAACAGCGTGGTGAAGGTTTTTTCCTGCACCACCGTGTCCGGGTTGATAAGACAGATGAAAGAGCCTTGTGCGAGGACAATCGCCTGGTTGTTGGCCCTGGCAAAGCCGACATTCTCGGCATTGCGAATCAGCTTGACGTCCGGGAAATGGCGCTCGACAAAATCGGCGCTGCCATCCAGGGAGTTGTTGTCGACGACCCATATTTCGTGCGAAAGATCCTGTGCCGCTCTTTGAATGGAAAGCAGCGCCTGTTCCAGGAATTCGCGAACATTATAACTGACGATGATGATGCTCAGGGTCATCCGGCTCTCGGGAAATATGAATCCGTTTCAGATAAGTAGAAACATACAAAAAAAGTAAGTATTTCGCAATACTAATTCATCTGACCTGGAGGATTCGCAACGTTCTTTTCCAGCCATCGCAACGATATAATATCCGGCAGGATGTACCAACCTGCCACAGAGAGCGCCTCGCATCGGGCAGCGGCCGCAGAGGCCCTTCGCAATGCTGCAGATTACGGAGTCGCGGCAGAGGATGCGCATCAAACCGTGACGCTTGCCAGCGCACAGGACATGATGCATTCCAGGAGCACCATGCGCAGGCGAGCGGGCTCTTTGCTGCGGCAAACGCTGCCTCGCGTTGAAATAAAAAAGGCGGCAAGATATGCCGCCTTTTTATGTAGAGTGTCCCCAAGGGGATTCGAACCCCTGCTGCGGGATCGAAAATCCCGAGTCCTGACCCCTAGACGATGGGGACGCATTTTCTCGTGAGAGATGGGTGAGTGACGGGATTTGAACCCGCGGCCACCAGGGCCACAACCTGGTGCTCTGACCAACTGAGCTACACCCACCGTGGCACTGTTCAAGAGTATTAATATATCAATTTTATCTCGTTAAATCAAGCACTTTTTATCAAATCCGCTCATTTTATCAGGGTTCTACTCCGAAATCAGCCGGGCGACGCCCGCCGCCAGCACTTCTTCCGAGGCCTTGCCCGAACCGATGGCATAATAGCGCACCACGCCCTTCCGGTCCACCAGCACCATGTGCGGAATGCCGCCGACGCCGTAAGCGTTTTGATTCATCATACCATCCTCACCACCCGCGACAGCGTAACGGAAAGGAATCTGGTGATGCACCTTGAACTTTTTAATCCATTCCAGTTCTTCGCCGGACGAAAGAGCGCGCAGATTCTGTCCCAATTGATTGAAATAGCCATAATAGCGCGTCACACCGATGATTTCCAGGCCTTTTTCGTGATACGCCTGATGCAGGGCGAGCAGATGCGGGAACATCGCCCGGCAAGGACCGCACCAGGGCGCCCAGAAGTCGAGGAAGACGACTTTGCCGCGCAGCTGTTTCAGGGTGACCGGATCGCCGTCGATCCAGTGGCTGATTTTCAGCTCCGGCGCCCTGCTGCCGACGAGATGGAACAGATTCAGTTTGGACTGGATGTTTTGCAACAGCCGGGCATTATCCGCATGTGCGGCTTTCAGTGCGGACAGAATAACGATGGCCTCCTCCTTTTGTCCCATCTGATGCAACACATCGGCCTTCTCCAGCATAAACCAGACCGATTTTTCAGCGCTGACGTCTCGCAAAGCCTGATTCAAAAGCGCCAGTGCCTTTTCATTCTCGGCGTTTTCACTGTACCCGTAATAGAGGCCCACATAATACTGCTCGAGCTTGTCGGGCGCTTTGACCTTGAGGTGATTTGCCAAGAGCTCTTCGGCGCGGGCGGGCTCGCCCTTTTCCAGATAGAGGTTGAAGAGCTGTTCCAGTCCCTCCCGGCTCCCGGCCGTGATGGCATATTTCTCCAGGATGGTTTGCGCGGAATCCCTCTTGCCGGCTGCCACCAGGAGTCGCGCCGCGGGATAGAACGCTTCCTGCGGCACTTTTAGCGGATCAACCCCCTGCAGATATTTCAGGGCCAGCGTCTGCCGCGCCGTGCGCAGACTGTCGCTGTTAAATTTTCCCGCCGTGCGGGCTTTGATGATGAGACTGTCCACTTCAGCCGCTTTTTTATCCAGATTGACATAAGCCGATTCACCGCATCCACTGAGCAGAAAGGCCGACAACAGCGCGATGGAGAGCAGGGAATAAATGAGTTTTCTCAACATGATAGCACCTCTGCATAAGGGAAGAGAATGAATGTTTCGGGCAGCAAGGTACGGACATTTTCTGCCATTTTCAACTTTTTTATTCTTGCTAAATAGTATTATTTTACGTAAACTGCTTAAAATCAGTCTCATCATGGAGGATCACCATGCGTATTCTGATACATAAAAATTATGAAGATGTGAGTCATTGGAGCGCCGAATATCTCGCGCACAAGATCAACGCCCATCATGCGGCCTCGGACAAGCCCTTCGTCCTCGGCCTGCCCACCGGCTCATCCCCCATCGGCACCTATCAACGCCTCGTCGAGCTCTACCGGGAAGGCAAGGTCTCATTTAAAAATGTCGTGACCTTTAACATGGATGAATATGTGGGCATTCCGGAAGACCATGCGGAGAGTTATCACTACTTCATGCATTACCATCTCTTCAACCATGTGGACATCCCCAAAGAGAACATCCACATCCTCAATGGCAACGCCGCCGACCTTGAAGCGGAGTGCCGTGAATATGAAAACGCCATCAAATCCTATGGCGGAATCGAGTTTTTTCTCGGCGGTATCGGCCCGGACGGTCATATCGCCTTCAACGAGCCCGGCTCCTCCCTCTCTTCTCTGACGCGGGTGAAAACCCTGACGTACGATACGATCGTGGCCAACTCGCGATTCTTTGACAACGATCTCGACAAGGTCCCGAAAATGGCCCTCACCGTGGGCGTGGCGACGGTCATGGCCGCACGCGAAGTACTCATCATCATTCCCGGGTACAGCAAAGCCCGGGCGCTGCGTCAGGTGGTCGAGGAAGGCATCAATCACATGTGGACCGTCTCGATGTTTCAACTCCACCCCAAATGCATCATCGTCTGCGACGACGCCGCTACCATGGAACTGCGGGTGGCGACGGTGAAATATTTCAAAGACATCGAAAAATTATAACCAGCCTGAATGGTTCACCACCGCGAACGCCGCGGGGCGCAGCGTAAACAATAACCCGGCAATGGCTTTATTTGACAGCCCTGAGTCAAGACCGCTTGAATGCGACCGAGAATCATTCGATAATGCCAATGGATACAACCCGGCGGTTTATCAACCGATCAGGCCAGGATCCGCAGCAGTAAAAAACGGGGCCGGTAGACACACCGCTCCCGTTTTTCTTCACACCTTCTCCCCCTCAGCGCATGGCACGGATCTCCGCATGACGGAAACAGTGCAGCAGATGATCGTTGACCATACCGGCGGCCTGCATGAAGGCGTAGCAGATCGTGGTACCCACAAAGGAGAAACCGCGCCTTTTGAGATCCTGACTCATGACATCCGATTCGGGAGTGCTGACAGGGATCTCTTGCGGCTTTTTCCACTGGTTGACGATCACTTTGCCGCCGGTGAACTGCCAGATATAGCGGTCGAAAGAACCGAACTCCTCTTGAACCCGCAGATAAGCCCGGGCATTTTTCACAAATGAGTTGACCTTGAGCCGGTTGCGGATGATGCCGGGATTCTGTAACAGCTCTGCGATTTTATGCCCGTCATAGCTAGCGATCTTTTGGGCGTCGAAGCCATCCAGCGCACTGCGAAAATTCTCCCGCTTATTCAGAACCAGACTCCAGTTCAATCCCGCCTGCGCCGCATCGAGGATGAGAAACTCGAATAATTTGCGATCCTCATGCAGGGGAACGCCCCACTCGGTGTCGTGATAGGCGATCATCAACGCATCCGTGCCCGGCCACGCGCAAGTTGTCAGGGGCTCCGGGGTCGTTTTCGTTTGATCCATCGGCCGGTCTCGCTAATTTACACCCATTTCAGTCAGAATATCAGCAGCGCCGGATACTTTATCCAGCACCCAGAGGATGAAACGGACATCCACGCCGATGGAGCGGCTGTAATCCGCGCTCCAGGCGTAATCATTGATGGTGGCCTCGAACGCCCGGTCAAAATTCAGTCCGATCAATTCACCGCGCGCATTGAGAACGGGACTGCCCGAATTACCGCCGGTTGTGTCCATGTCGTAAAGTATGTCCACAGGNNACGGTCGTGAACGGGGCGCTGTAGATGGCGTCACGGGGCGCGTATCCGCGGATGTGACCATAGGTGAGCCGCAGGGTCGAGTTGGCATCCGGAACGAAGGACTGTGCTTTGAAGGCTTGCTTGACCTCCACGTACTGTGCCAGCAAATTATCCAGTTGCCCCGTGCGCGCACGGCGCAGCTCGCGCAAGGCCTGGTAATCCGGGTGGAGATCGCGCGCGAGCAGAATGAAGGGATCTTTGCTTCTGACCAGCACATCGGTGGTTGCGCCAAAATGCTGCATCACCCATTTCGCGTCGTTCAATCTGGATTTGGCAAATGATTTATCGAGATAGCCGGCCAGTTTGTCCTTTCCCGGCAGGAGCCGGCAGGCTTGTGGCTGCAACGCGGGTGGCAGATCGTGCAGTTTACGCAGCAAAATCCCGAGAAAGAGACGGTCTCTGGGCTGATAATAATCATGGAGTGACATCTGCAGCCGTAGTTTGGTGCGGTCGAGATTTCGCGTCATGAACGCCGATTCACGCTCCAGGTCCGCTTTGGGCAGTTCGAGGCTGGCCTGATAAAGGGTGTAAGCGGCTTGCAGAAGGGTTGAGCTGCGTTGCAGGGCATCCAGAATCAAATCACGCCCGGCGGTTTGTTGAACCTCTTGATAATGGGATGCGAATGCATCCAGCAGCTGCCCATAGGAGGCCAGGCGCAGGGTATCAGCGTTGATGAAGCGCTGCAGTTGTTTTTCTTCATCGCGCCGTTGTTGCAGCAGATCGAGACGGCGGATGCCCTGCAGTTTCCCCTGGTAATTTTTACAGGTATTGGCCAGCCCTTTGATGCCGTTGGCCAGTTTGAGCGCCACGGCGCGGTCGTTTTGGCTCATGCGCTCCATCTCTTCGATTTGATAGCCGTACCACTCCACAATCCATGGCATGCGAAATGCGCTTTCATATTCGAGATAATGGGAGGTGGTATGACGATAGGTACGGCCCGGATAGCCGAGGATGAAGGCGAGATCGTTCTCCTGAATCCCTTTCTGGTCGATTTTCAGGAAGACGCGCGGTGTATAGGGCACATTGGCCTGGTCAAAGTCCGCTGCCTTGCCGTCCGCACCAACATAGGCGCGCATGATGGAGAAATCGCCGGTATGGCGCGGCCACACCCAGTTATCCTCTTCGCCGCCATAATTTCCGATTCCAATCGGCGGCGCAAAAACCAGGCGCACATCTTTGAGATGTGTATAGATGAAAAGCATATAGGTGCGGCCGGGAAACATCTCCGCCACTTCGGCGCGCATGCCGGGATTATCCTTCTCGCTCCCCGCAACAATCTCCTTGATTTTTTGATCTTTCAGTTTGGTGCGCGCCGCAAAATCGCTCTCCTGCGCCATGGCGTCCAATATCTGTTGCGAGACATCGGAATAGGACTCGGTGATGCGCACGATATAGCCTTTGGCGGGATATTCGTCAGCTTGTGTCCTGGCATGAAAGCCGTTCTGCAAATAATCATGCTCGGGGGTACTGGCCTGCTGAATGGCACCGAAGGCACAGTGATGGTTGGTGAGGATGAGGCCTTGAGACGAGATGAAAGATCCGGTACATCCGCCGATATGGACGATCGCATCGGTGATGCTGATGCTGTCCGGGTTGAAAATTTCGTCCGCCGTACATTGAAACCCGAGCTGCTTGAGCTCCAGTCTGTGGAGATCGCTCATGGGATACATACCCTCTTCCGCCCGGGCTGCGCTCATGAAACACAATACAGTAACAAGAACCATTTTCTTCAGCATTCTATCCTCCTCGCAGTAGTTGATATGGCTGCATAAAATAACAATATCGAACAATATAAAAAAGAAAATCTTTGGCTGAATCGCGCATCGACGAGCTGAATAATGGATGAATGATGGAATTGAAAGCAGTAACACTCAGAATAACATTATGATAGATAACTCCAGGTCTCAGAACTTGTTTTAACACGAAGGACCCAAAGCGCACCAAGGGCATTTTAAGAGTTACTAATTTAAATGTACTTGAACAATTCATTCCCTTCGTGACCTTTGTGATCAAATCATTCTTGGATCATCCGAAAAATGCGTACC
>DCUM01000158.1:0-1576 GCA_002327255.1 bacterium UBA2214
CCGCCACCGGCTTGCTCCGGCGCAGCGAAAACACCAACCGGGCTATTTTTTTTCTCAACCCCATGCCTCAACATCCGCCTAATATGGTAGGATGCACCAATTCCCGCTCCTCATCTCGATGGGCTCGTTCCTTGTCAAACAGCAATCCCGAGCTCTGGGAAAAATGCAATTATCATGCCGCAGACAATCCCCTTTACCAGGGTTACGGATGGAAGTTGTTATCTGTTTGTTATCATGCGATTTGTCATTGTATGATGCAGACCGTCCTCATGGGCAGGAAAGGACCCGCGCAGCGCACAGCGTGACGCACCGTGTGCATTCGTGATACACCTTTTACCAAATCGTAAATTGTATCTGCGCGAGTCGCGGAGAACGCGACAACCCTGCACACCCTTCCTGGACGGCAGGGGATAACCTTTTGCAGGGGCATCGTGCCATCCCCTCCATGGTCGGGACAAGATAATCTAGTGCGCTGCCAGCCAGTTATCGCCCGTGCCCATCTCCACCTTGATGGGGACGTCCAGGCTGATCGCACCCTCCATCTCCTCCTTGACCAAAAGCTGTACAGCCTCCACCTCGGCGTGCGGGACCTCGAAAACCAGTTCGTCGTGTACCTGCATGATCATCCGCGCCGCATATTTTTCTGCTTCCAGCCGCTTCTGGATGCGGATCATGGCCACCTTGATGAGATCGGCGGCGCTGCCCTGAATCGGCGTGTTGATGGCGGTGCGCTCGGCAAAGTCGCGCATGCGGCGGTTGTCGCTGTTGATGTCCGGCAAAACCCGCCGCCGGCCGAGCAGGGTGGTCACGTAGCCGTTTTGGCGCGCCTCGCTCACCGTGCGGAGCATATAGGTATGCACGCCCGGATAGTTGGCGAAATAGCTCTGGATGAACTGATCGGCCTCCTCGTTGCTGATGCCGAGCCGCTGCGCCAGCCCGTAAGCGCCCATGCCGAACATGATGCCGAAATTGACCTCCTTGGCCTTGCGGCGCATATCCGCCGTGACCTTTTGCGCATCCACCTTGAAGACCAGGGCGGCGGTGCGGGCATGCACATCCTCATCCTGCAGGAACGATTCGCGCAGGGTTTTATCGCCGGAGAGATGCGCCATGATGCGCAGTTCGATTTGCGAATAGTCGGCATCGAGAATGAGGTGTCCGCTGTCGGCCGGGATAAAAGCGCGGCGGATGCGCCGGCCCACTTCCGTGCGGATGGGGATGTTCTGAAGATTGGGATCGCTGGAAGAGAGACGGCCGGTGGCGGTGATGGTCTGATTGTAGGAAGTGTGCACCCGCCCGGAACGCGGATGGATGAGACGCGGCAGCGCGTCCACATAGGTGGACTGCAGCTTGGCGAGCTGGCGGTAATCGAGGATGCGGCGCGGCAATTCATGTTGCGCAGCGAGTTCCTCGAGGACCGCCACATCGGTGGAAAAACCGGTCTTGGTCTTGCGTGCGGTGGGCAGTTTCAACTCCTCAAACAGAATCGTGCCGAGCTGCTTCGGCGAATTGATGTTGAAACGCACCCCGGCGATCCGGTAGATATCCTTTTCGATGAGGCCCAGTTCACCCTGCA
>DCUM01000158.1:1680-13429 GCA_002327255.1 bacterium UBA2214
GCATCCTCACAGGCGTATTCGCACACCTGTTCGACGGGCACCTGATCCATGGTGCGCTGATTCTTGCCGCTGCCAAGAAGCTGCTGCGTCGGGATTTTTTTCTCATTGAGGTATTCGAGGCTGACCGCATCGAGATTGTGCTGAAAGCCGGAGGGATTGATGAGATAGCTGGCCACCATGGTGTCGCAGGCAAGTCCCTGCACCGGGAGGCCGTGCCGGGCCAGCACCAGCAGATCGTATTTGGCGTTGTGGCCGCATTTTTTGACGGCCGGATCGGCGAAAAGGGGACCGAGGTGATTCCGGATCATTTCCAGTGTCAAAGGCGCCGTTATGGCTGTGAAGTCGGCCGGCGCTTTGACCGGAAGATAAAAGGCGACCCCCTCCTGCCAGGCCAGTGAGAGGCCGACCAGATCTGCGCGCAGGGGTTCCACGGAAGTGGTCTCCGTATCCAGCGCGAAATAATCGACGTTCTGCAGCTCTGCGGCCAGGGCTTGCAGCGCTTCGGGCGTGCTGATGAGGTGATAGGTTTTTGCGATCGCCGTGCGCTTGCTGAGGCGGTCGGCCAGGGAATACAATTCCATCTCTTTGAAGAATTTCACGGCGCGTTCCGCGGGAAGCGGTTGTGAGAGCAACGATTCCACCGCGATATCCAGCGGCACATCACAATGAATGGTGGCCAGTTTTTGCGACAGACGGGCGAGATCGCCATGTTCCAGGAGCGCCGCGCGATACTTTTTGCCCTCCACGGCATCGGCATGGGTGAGAATGGCATCGAGGGAACCGTATTTTTGCAACAGCGCCAGGGCGCCGACCGCTCCGATGCCGGGCACGCCCGGAATATTATCCGAAGCATCGCCGGTCAGGGCGAGGTAATCGATGATCTGTTCGGGCGGGAGGCCCATTTTGCGCTGGACGCCATCACGATCGAGCCACTCGACCCCCTCGCCGCCGCGATGCGGATAGTAGACGAGGGTGTGGTCATCGACCAGTTGCATCAAATCCTTGTCGCCGGTGACGAGCACGGTTTGCAGATTGTGGCGCCGCGCCTGCCGGGCGAGGGTGCCCATGATATCATCCGCCTCGAAACCCGGCTTGCGAATCAGCGGAAAGTGCAACGCCTCGAGGAGTTGTTCGAGACGCGGCAGTTGTTCCACCATATCCTCGGGCATGGCGGCGCGCTGCGCCTTGTACGCTTCATACATCTCATGCCGGAAAGTCGGCTGCGGGGAATCAAAAACAACGGCGAAATAGTCGGGCGCTTCCTGCTCAAGCAGGTTGAGACAGATGCGCGCAAAACCAAAAACGACGCTGACGTGTTCACCGCGGGAATTGACCAGCGGATTACGGGCAAAGGCAAAATAAGTGCGATAGGCAAGCGCTGCGCCATCGACAAGAAATAAACGTTTTGGATTCGTCATGATTTTCCTGTGCAGAAGAACGGGTATGATGAGAACATCGGCTGTTTCAGGAGGCGCGGATCGATATTAATGCAATGTAAATAAAAAGAATCTCTCATGCAACGCAAAAGTGCCGCGATGTTTTCTTTGCAAATTAGCATTTTTTTTCATATACTATATACTTGGATAATCCATTCAAACCTGAGGAGCCTTGTCATGAATCAACCCCCTGCACAGCAGATTAACATAGAGCTCGGCGAAAAAGAGGCGGAAGGCATCTATTCCAATCTCGCCGTGATTTCACATTCGCCGGCCGAATTTGTCATCGATTTCACCCGCATGGTGCCGGGCGCTCCCAAGACCCGGGTCTATGCACGCATCATCATGACGCCGCAGCATGCCAAATCGCTGCTGAATGCGTTGAAAGACAACATCACCAAGTATGAACAGCAGTTTGGCGAGATTCGCATCTTTGCTGAAGCGGCCAAAGACAACCGCCCCATGGGATTTCATCCCGAGCAGAGCGCCGATTCCGGGCAAAACACCACGAAGTGATGTCCGGACTCCGCATCTACATAAGCGCAGTGAGCCTGCTCCTCTTCGCGCTGACCGCGGAAGCCGCACCGCGCCACAGCCGCGGCGGCATCGCGCTCTTGACCGGGAATTGGAAACCCAGTGAAATCGACACCCATCCCAGCGCGCCGTTCACGCGCGTCAATGGCGCGCGTTATTTTTGTGGCGTGGCACTGCTGACGCCGGAAGTGGGCGGCCTGGCACTGCAGATCAGCGGCTGGGAGTGGCACCAGGGCGCTTTGGCTGAACGCACGGATGTGAATGAAGTCAAGCTGCGCCATTTGGCCTTTGATATCAAGCACCAACTCATCACCGCTACGGTGATCTGTCCCTATGTCACCTATGGTTCCGGTGTGGTATTCGCCCGCACCACCCCCGCGGGTGCCTCTTCCGGCTTCCAGCACCGCGGCTACGCCTTCAACGTCGGTGCGGGCCTCGATTTTTCCATCTCCCGCCAATGGGGCCTGGCGGCTGAATATCAATACCTCTATGTCGATCTCCAGAAAAAAACCGGCCTCACGGATAAATACAGCGGCCCCAAAGTGAGTTTTAAACTGCACTTTTTCTTCTAAACCTTTTGTTCGACTTTGATGCAGATTGTTCACCTCTGAAACAATCAACCCCTTTTTCAGGCCGCAAAGACCGGCCCGTTGCGCCGCTGACCACTCCACAGCGGCGATTATTTTCTCCTCTCTCAAACGCTGCAAACCACTCTTTGTTTTCATTTGTCTTATAGCTTTTCCCGGCTTTTAATTTATTGACATCCGATGAAAATAAATCGCCGCCAGTGACGCTTTTTACACGATCGGGTATAAAATTTGCGTGCACTTGGCCGAATGGTACGGCCTGTATCCAACAGGCTGATCGCAAAATCGATTTTCCGCTGATCATGATATGAGCTGCCTTATAGTGGGAGGACGTGCATTGGTTTCGATAAAAAAATGGCTGCAAAGCACCTGGGTAGGGGTGATGGCAATGGCATGCTTGCTGAGCGCTTCTCCAGGCGCGGCGCAGTGGCGCATTATGCCGGTGGGCAACTCCATCACCGCCGGCGTGGGCAGCACCAGTGGATTGGGATATCGCAATTATCTCTATAACAAACTGCAGGGGCTGGACTTTATCATGGTCGGCCCCAATGGCGACGCTCCCTACAACGCCTTCTTTCAGGCCGGCCTGAAAATCGAGGACTTTTACAGCGGTGGCTATGGCACCGGCACACGCGATCTGGCGGCATCGCTCTCCATGCACCGCCCCGATATCCTCATCATTCACGTCGGCACCAACAACATGAACAACGATGCCCCCGCACCCTACTCGACCAATACGGGCATCTCGCTGGAACGCACGGCATCCGGCAAGCTCGCCGAATTGCTGCGCTATGTATCCCGTTGGGCCAATGGCACCAATGGCGATTTCATCAAACGCATCGTGGTCTGCAAAATCACGCCCCGCTATGTGAACGGCGTGCTCGACGCCAAAGTGGCGGAATTTAACGCCGAAATCGATCGCATGTTTTTTGAAAATGCACCCGGCATCGTCTTCAGCAAAGTCACTCTGGTCGATATGTATAATACCATCTCGCTTGCCGACCTCTCCGATGGGGTTCACCCCAACGACGCCGGCTATAACAGGATGGCGGATGAATTCAATCGCATCCTTCGCGGTGTCATCAACGGCGACAAGACCGCACCGGGTACCAACACCTGGCTTGCCGCGCAACCGGTGGACGGTCAGACGGCGGCCCTGCAGTGGCAGGCGGTCGGCGACGACGGACTCAACGGCCGCGCCAATTTGTATGAACTCCGTTATGCGGCCTTTGAACTTACCGCCGCCAATTTCAGCCAGGGCATCCTCGTCCATCTCCCCAGACCATCGGCATCGGGAAACCGTGAATCGGCCACCGTCACCGGCCTCATCCCCGGCTTGTCCTATCACTTTGGCATTCGCACCTATGACGAACTCAACAATCGCGGCCCGATTTCCTTCTCGCCGTCGGTGGACATGAGCGACACCTCCAGCGCCGAATATTGCGAAGAATTCCTCACCGCCGGCGCGCCGGACTGGAGCCTGCACCCCTCCCTGGCGCTGGACCTCACCCGGGGCGAACTGGTCAACAAAAGTACCTCGGCAGGATGGGACTTTATCGGCGTTTACAAGGCGGCGCGCTATAATGCCGCGGCGCGCGGCGTACGCGCCACCCTGCGCTGGTCGGACCTGGCGGACAGCCCCGGCCTCAACGCCAGCGGCATCGCCATGATGATGGACCAACCCGGCTATCAGGCGAGCGGCTATCTGGTGCGCGTGCGCAACCGCATCATCTATCTCAATGAAATCCGCAGCGGCTCAGTCGTCACTGCAGACATCAATCGCTATCCCTTCCCGACCGCCATCGCAGACCCGGGTCCCGGCGATGAGTTGATGGTAAAATTCAGTCCCTCCTCCACCCTCGGAAACCTCTTCAATGTCTACTTGAATAACGCCTACATCGGCGACGTCTATGACAAAAACAAGATTCAGGGAACCGGCTCACAGCTCTATTCCGGAACCGTTCAATACGGCGCCATGAACAATGCCATCGACAAATTCTGCATCGAGATTCCTCCCCTCGACCCCGACCAAATGGTCATCGTCGCCGGCAACAACAAACACGGCAAAGTCACCCAGCGCATGGCCGAACCATTGGCCGTGCGCGTGTCTGATGCCAACGGCGTTCCCGTCAGCGATGTCCAGGTCGAATTCACCGTCACCTCGGGACAGGCAACCCTGAGTACCGATTCGCTCGATGCGCTCTTCAACGGCAATCTTTGGGTCGAAGCGGAAAAAGGCGCCCTGAGTGGCCCTTTCATGACCGGCAACAGTGGACTGGCCTCGGGCAACGGGTTCATCTATGTCCCCAAACTCGCCGGCAACAATAGCAAAGGATTGTCGGTCTATCAAATCTATGTCCCCAAAACCAGCTCCTATATGCTCCACCTGCGCGGTTTCGCACCGGACGGATATCAGAATTCCTGCTACATCAGCTTTGGCACCGATACCCTGCAGGTCAACTTCAGCGAGTATAATGCCTGGGCCTGGACCTACTATCCCAAATCCTTTTATCTGCCCAAGGGATTTGCCAGACTGACCATCAAAAACCGCGAATCGGGCACCCAACTCGATAAAATATTGCTGACATCCAGTTCAACCTATCGCCCCTCGGGAACCGGGCAGACGACGCAGCGCTTCTCCAACATCACCGACGTCACGGGCTCTGCCTACTCTTTTATCTCTTTCGGACAGACCGCGGGAGAAGTGCTGGTGCAAGCCTCTGCACCCGCTGTTCCCAATGGCACCGTCCAGCTCTTCAATGTATTCGCCGACGCCCTCGAACCGCAAATCATGCAGTACGCATCCGAAACCATTTTGACCGGTGTCGCCGGGCATCAACTCGACCGCGACTTTGCCGTACAATTAAAAGATATCTATGGCAACGCTTGCGTCGGCGTCCTGGTGGACTTTACCGTCACCGACGGCGACGGCAAATTCTCACAGCAGAACAGCATCCGGGTCTCTTCCAACAGCGCGGGCGTCGCTGCGGCGCGATTCACACTCGGCTATCTGGCCCGGGGAAGCACCATCTCCGCCACACTCCCGGACACCGAGGGCGAGACTCCCCTGACGTTCCAGGGAATCCCCGGCGAAGGCATCCCGGTCTCCATCAATCTCATCTCCGGAAACGCCCAGTCCGACACGGTGGCGCGTGTTCTGGCACAGCCGCTGGTCGTTCAGGTGCTCGATGAAAAGGGACTCCCGGTGGTGAAATATCCGGTTCCCTTTGAAATCATCCGCAATAACGGCAGCCTCAGCCAGAATGGTCTGAGTGTAATCGATTCCACAGACACTTTTGGCAAGGCCGGCGTCAAATGGACGCTGGGTGATACCGCCGGGGTGAATAACAACATCGTCCGGGTTCAGGTCCCGCTCAACGGATCACCGCTCTATTTCACGGCCTCCGGCATGCCGGACCGGCCCAAATTCCTGCAAATTGTCTCGGGCGATAACCAGGTGGGCTATGCGGGCGAGGAGATGCCGCACTCCCTCAAGGTCAAGATAACAGATATTTATGGCAATGGCCTCCCCGGACTTGCGGTGCGCTTCTCCGTGATCACCGGCAACGGCAGCTTCGCCGGGCAAACAGCCCCCTCCGTTGTATCGGATACGGCGGGGATTGCCAGCGTCATCTATACCGCGGGACGGAGTCAGGGACTCAATCAGATCAAGGCGGAAGCCAACGCTTCCCTGGGCATCAGTCCGGCCATTTTCGCCTCCCTGATGATACAGCCACCGCGCGCCAACAAGTTGACCATTCTCTCCGGAGTGGGTCAGGAAGGCATCGTCCTCACGGATCTGGCCAACACATTCAAAGTCAGACTGACCAATCCTTTCGGAGAGATCGTCTCCGGCGTCGCCATCCGCTTCAAGGTGCTGGCCGGCGGCGGAAAATTCAGCGGACAGGATTCGCTGCAGATAGTGACCAACCCCGCCGGCGAAGCCGAGGCGCGTTTGACGCTCGGCACACTGGCGGGTACGGATTTGCAACGCATCCGGATATCGGTGCCAGGTTATCCCATCATCCCCCTCGAGTTGACCGCCACAGCGGTGGCCGGTTTGGCCGAATCGATCGAACCGTACTCCGACGTCACCTTCAGTGAACCCGCAGAAATGACACTGCCCCTCAGCGTGGTCATCAAGGACGCCTACGGCAACCCGAAATCGGGCCAGAAAGTCGCCTTTTCGATCACCAAGGGAAATGGCGCGTTCAGCAGCGGCGGCACCTTTGCAGAAGTGATCAGCAACGGCAGTGGTCTGGCGATCGTTCAGTACCGCATGGGCACCAATTCGAACATCGAAAACATCATAGCAGTATCATCCGCCAAACCCAACAGCGCCCAGCAATTGACCGGCAGCCCCATCCTCTTCAGCGGGAATGTCATTGCCGGCCCGCCACGTCAATTGGCCAAGATCGGCGGCGATGATGACCAGAGCGCCAAAGTGCTCAGCCCGTTGACCAATCCCTTCACCGTGCAGGTCAGGGACAGCTACGGCAACGCCAGCCAACAGAGCGTGATCGTGAATTTCACCGTTATCGCCGGTGGCGGCCAATTCGGCAACGAAACCAGCATCGACCGCCTCAGCGATATCACCGGCCAGGCCTTCGCGCTGCTGCGCGTCGGCACCCAGGCGGGCGTCAGCAACAACATCGTCCGCGTCACGGTGCGAGATCACCCGGAGATTCTCCCGGTGGATTTCAAAGCCTCCACACTGGCCGGAGACCCCGACATCATGAACTTTGCCGGCGATTCGCTGTGGTTCGGCAGGGCGCAGAGCGAGTACACAGCTTATGTCGTCGTCAAGGATATGCTGGGAAATCTCATCGAAAATCAGCCGGTTTTTTTCCGGATCAACCGCGGCGGCGGCAAGATACGCAGCGCTTCCGCATCGAATGCCCAGGATACGTTGACCATTCGCACCAACAATCTCGGCATTGCCGCCGGCTTTTGGACGACCGGTGATCAACCCGATACCAACCGCCTGCAAGTGACCGCGCACTACCAGAACAGTCCGCTGCGCGGATCGCCGCGTCTCTTCCAGGCAGTCACCTCGGCCCAGGATCCGGTGATTCTGAAACGCGTCTCGGCGACGACCGATACCGGCGTGATTCATCAACCCCTGGCGCGTCCCATCCTCGTAAAAGTCGAGGACCAGTTGGGCAATCCGGTACCCGGTCATCCGGTCACTTTCACGGCCATGTATCCCGGCACGCCCAATCTGCAGGGCAAACTGTTCATCAGCAGCCTCGCCGATACCACGCCCGTCAAGATCGTCCAGACCAATCAGGAAGGTATCGCACGCGTCCATTATCTGCTCAGCCCCTTGCGCGGCACCAATCATATCCGCGCCGTCTCCTCATTCCAGGGCCAGGCACTTTACGGCTCCCCAATCGACTTTTACATCGAGGGCTTGGCGAGTCCGGCCAAACGTCTGATCCTGTTGACGCCGGCTGAGGTGAATGGCACAGCGGGAGGATCAGCGCGCGTGCGCGTGCGCGCGGTGGACGCACAAAATCAGCCTGTAAGCGGTCATCCGGTGCAGTTCAGCACCAGCGACGGCCTGAGTGCGGTGGAAACAGCCGGTACCCGCTGGATCACCTTCAACACCGATGCCAACGGCGAAGCGCAGGTGCAGTGGTTGCTGGGAACCACCACCGGCGTCCAGGTCAATGCGTTACTGATTCATGCCGGCACACTCGAAGGATCACCGCTGCAGGTCAAGGCAACGATCAGCGCCGGCACACCCGATCCGCAAAAATGCACCATCACCGCAACAGATTCCGTGATTGCCGACAATGTCAAAACCAGCCAGATTTCCGTCGTGCTCAGAGATGGTTATGGCAATCATGTTGCCGGCAGACAGGTCACTTTGGTCTCCCCGGATCAGGGCTTGACCTTCGACCAGCCTGCCCAGTACAGCGATGCACAGGGCCGGGTCAGCGGTCTGGTGCGCAGCAACCGCGCGGGGCAGAAAAACATCACAGCGGTGGTGAGCAACGATCCGCCGCTGGAAATCTGCTGCGCCGTGGTGCGATTCATTCCCGGCCCGCCAACGCGCCTGATAGGGTATGCGGGCAACGGCCTCACCTGCAACGCCGGCACCGTCCTGCGCGACTCCCTGGCGGTACTCGTGGTCGATGCCAACCAGAACCCGGTGGCCGATATTCCTGTGTCGTTTGCCATCCAGAGCGGGGGCGGCTATATTCTGGAATCCCGGCTTTCCCATTACACCACCCGGAGCAATCAGTCCGGACTGGGGATTTGTCATCTCGTGGTGGGGGTTCAAATCGGCGTTCCCACCGTGGTCTACGCCACCAGCAGTCACACCAATCTCAAAAGCAGTCAGGTGGTCTTTGCCGCCACGGTGGTGCCGGGCGTACCCGCGCTCCTGGAGAAATATGATGGCGATGCGCAGAATGGCATCGCCGGCGAAGAACTCGGCCGGCCGCTGATCGTACGCGTCATCGACACCGCCCATCAACCCGTTGCCAATGCCACGGTGGGATTCACAGCCCTGGAAAGCGACGGAGCCGTCATCTCGAGCAATCCCGTGACCACTGATCATCGCGGCCTGGCCTCGGTGCGCTACCGCCTCGGCCGGCGCGCCGGCAATCCACCGCAATTGATCGCGGCCAGCCTGAGTGGGGCATCCATCACCACCAACTTTGTCGCCTATGCCCAGGGCAAGGCGCCTGCGCAGTTCGAACTGTTGGGCAATGATCGTTTCGAAGGCGTGGCAGGCAAGAACCTGGATATCCCGCTGCAAATCAAAGTCAGCGATGAATTCGGCAACGGCGTTCCGCAAATCTGGGTCAGGTTCCGGATCGCCAATCAACTGGGCAGCGGCCAGAAACTGGTGGACTCCGTCAAGACCGATGTCAACGGCTTGGCGGCGCTGCAACCGCTACTGCCAACCCGGACGGGCGAATATATCTATCTCGCCTCTTCGCCATCGCTGCCGGGTCTGGACATGGTTTTTCATGTCACGGTGAAACCCGACGCCGCCCACCGTCTGGACAAACAGGCCCATGATTATCAATCGATGACAGCGGGACGGCAATTGACCTATCCGGTCACCGTGCGCGTCACCGACCAGTATGGCAACCAGGTTCCCGGCGTAGCAGTGCAGTTTACCACCCTGAACAACAGCGGCTACGTTCTCGATGCAACCGTCACCAGTAATGATTCCGGCATCGCGGCCTGCCGCTGGGTGCTGGCGCCGGCGCCCAAGACCAATACCCTGATGGCCTTCAAGCTGGGACTGCATAACAGTCCGGTTCAATTCACGGCCAGCGGTGTTCTCAACAATTTTCCGCAATTTGTCGATCTGCCCGCCTCTGAGCTGCGCATCGAGTACAACAAGACGTTCATGATGGCCGTCAAGGCGCAGGATCACGATGGTGATCAACTGCAGTATTCGTTGCGCATGACGCCAAAGGTGACCAATGCCACGTTCGATTCAAGCTACAGCCGGGTCTTCACCTGGAAGCCGAACGTACGGCAAAAAGGGGATTACCGGATCAACCTGCGCGTCGAGGACGGCCGCGGCGGTTTCGCGGTCGATTCGCTGCTGGTGAGCGTCATCGGCGACTCAGCGCCGGTCTTTACCTCCTTCTTCCCGGCGCCCGGGCTCATCGCGCTCACCTACCCGGATCAAAAACTGTTCACCTGTGCAGCGATTGACTATGACAACGATCCCATCACCTTTACCTGGTATGTCGATGGCGTCGCCAAGGCCAGCGGACCGCGATTTGAGATGAAAAGCAGCGACTTTGGCAAGGGATCGCATTTCATCTGGGTCGTCGCCAGTGACGGCGTCAAATCGGTACAGTCGCCGCCCTGGCAAGCCTTGATCGATGCCATCGAATTGACGACGTTCGAAGCGGTGTCGGAGCCCTTCCGGGGGGTGAGCATCCTCTGGTCCACCGCCCACGAGACGGACCACTGCGGCTTTGATCTGCTGCGCGGCACCCGGGTCCATGGACCCTTCTCGCGCCTCAATACGGAGATGATCGCGAGCCGGCAGGACGGCCGCTATACCTTCCTCGATACAACGGCCGTCGCAGGCGAACGTTATTTCTATGTGCTGGAAGATATCAGCAGCGACGGCATGCGCACGCGTCACGGGCCGGTGCAAATGCTGCTGAACTTGCCGCAGGCGTTTGCGCTGGAGCAGAACTATCCCAATCCTTTCAATCCGGCGACGCAGATTCGCTTCCAGATTCCACTAGCCGCGCGGGTGCAGCTGGTGGTCTATAATCTCGTCGGTCAGCAGGTACGCACGCTGGTGGATGAAAAGCTGGATGCGGGATATTACGCACTCACCTGGGATGGCCGCAATGATGTGGGACAGCCGGTGGGGTCCGGGGTCTACTATTACCGCTTCAGCACGCCGCACTATAACGGGACGAAAAAGATGCTGTTGCTCAGATAGGCCGTCCACTGCAGCAATGCCCCGCAAGGACTTTAGAGGCGCGCCGCGCCATCGCCGTCACATGAACAAGCCGCATGGAGCGCGGAACGGCGCCGCGCTCCATGCGAAAATGAGGTCCGGAGCCGCGATCAAGCGGCATTTGCCTTGCGAAGAGCCGTGCCCTGACATTTTCCACCCGGCCTGACGGCAACGATGCCGTCAGGCTTTCTTCCCGCCCCCGATAATTGTTTTTGCGATTTAGAGCAAAAATGGTTAATTTCCTGATATTTTTCAAGGAGATTGCCATGAATGCCCGCTTTGTATGTTCCGCCCTGCTGGCGACACTGGTCATCCTGACCACCGCCTTTTCGCAACCGCCCCCGAAACCGCAACCCGACTTTTTGCCCGTCTCCGCCTGGTACAGCGGCGGCACCGCCCGCGCCCCGATGCTCTCCACCATCACGCCCGCTTCGCGGAAGGAATGGCGCGTGGATCTGGCGCAGATCAAATCCCTCGGTTTCAACACCGTGCGCACCTGGGTCGAATGGGCCCACTGCGAGCCGAAACCGGGCGAATACCATTTTGAAAATCTCCAACTCTTGTGCGAACTGGCCCGGGAACAGGGCCTTCGCGTCATCATTCAGATGTACGTCGATTCCGCGCCGGACTGGGTGGCCAAACAATTTCCGGACGGATTGTTTGAGGCACAGAGCGGCGACAAGGTCGTGCCGCAGTCCGCGCCCGGCTGCTGCACCGATCACGCCGGCGTGATCGGT
>DCUM01000031.1 GCA_002327255.1 bacterium UBA2214
CCACCAAGATCTGCACCCATTTCAATCGCATGAAGCTGGAGACCAAACCCAATGGTGTGGGCGAACTGGTGGGTAATATCAAAAGCAATATGCTGATGGTCGGTCCCACCGGCGTCGGCAAAACCTATATCATCAAACTCATCGCCAAGAAGATCGGGGTGCCTTTTGTCAAAGGCGATGCCACCAAGTTCAGCGAGACCGGCTATGTCGGCGGCGATGTGGAAGAACTGGTACGCGACCTGGTGCGCGATGCCGATGGCGATATCAAACTGGCTGAATACGGCATCATCTACCTCGATGAGATCGATAAAATCGCTTCCTCCGGCAGTTCCTATGGACCCGATGTCTCGCGCTCGGGCGTACAACGCAATCTCCTCAAGCTCATGGAAGAGTCGGAAGTGGACATCAAAACGCCCCACGACCTCGCTGCGCAGATGGAAGCTGCCATGGAAGCACAGCGCACCGGCAAGGTGACGAGAAAAAAAGTCAATACCAAAAACATCCTCTTCGTCATGAGCGGCGCCTTTTCCGGCCTTCCGGATATCATCCGTCGCCGTCTCAATCAGCAACCCATCGGTTTCCGGGATGAACGGGAAGAGACCCTTTCCGGAAAATCCAATCAGGACATCCTGCACTTTCTGCGTTCCGAGGATTTGATCAAGTACGGATTTGAATCCGAATTTGTGGGACGCCTGCCGGTGGTGGTCACGCTGCACGATCTGGATGTCGAAGGACTCTATCGCATCCTGAATAATCCCAACAGCACGGTGGTTCTCGGCAAAAAGCGCGATTTCATGGCGTATGATATCGAAATCGAATTTGACGATGAGGCACTGCAGCGCATCGCCGAAAGGGCTTACGAGGAACACACCGGTGCCAGGGGCCTGGTGAGCGTTGTCGATCGTTTGCTGCTGAAATTTGAAAAGAAGCTTCCCGATACCGAGATACGCTCCTTTCGCGTCACCCGCGCGCTGGTGGAGAATCCCGCCGCCGAGCTCTCCTCGCTCTTGCTCCGGCATTATCTGAAAAGTTTCCAGCGCCGCTTTCTTGCCAGCAACAACATCGTCATCACCTTCACCGACGAGGCGATCTCTCTCCTGACAGAACGCGCCGATCAGGAAGGCGTGAATTTCGAACAGGTTTGCACGGATTTGCTGCACGACTACGAGTATGGCTTGCGCCTGCTGGGGTGTGATACTTTTCAGGTGGATGGCGAGATTGTCCGGAATCCCAAGGAGCGGTTGGAAGAGTTGATCACGAAGAGTTTCCGGAAAAAATCCAGATAGCCAGAGAGAGAGGGCGGCCATGGAAGTTCTTGAAGCGATTAAAAACCGCTGCAGCGTGCGTCACTTTGCAGCGGAGGCAGTGGAAAAAGAGCGCCTCATCCAGCTCGTGGATATGGGACGGCGCGCGCCATCCGGCCGCAACGTCCAGCCGGTTGAATTTGTGGTTTGCACCGATGCAAGCGACCGTCAGCGTCTGGCGGAATGGTGCGATAACGGCAAATTCATCGCCGAGGCGCCGGCCTGTATCGTGGTGTTGAGTGCGGACACCAAATATTTTCTCGAGGATGGCTGTGCGGCCGTCGAAAATATCCTCCTCGCCGCCACTGCGCTCGGCCTGGGCGCCTGCTGGATTGCCGGTGACAAGAAATCCTATGCCGCCGCCGTCTGCGAGTTCCTCAAGGCGCCGGTGGGATTTCGTCTCATCGCCCTGATCGCGGTGGGCTATCCGGCGCAGCCGCCGCAACCCAAAAACAAACGCCCCCTGGAACAGGTACTGCATTGGGGACATTTTTAGCCACGGCCGATGACCAATACCCTTGCGCAAAAAGTGCGCGAAAAACTCGCGCTGCTCCCGAAAAAACCCGGTGTCTATCTTTTTAAAAACAGCCGGGCGGAAATCATCTATGTCGGCAAAGCCAAAATTCTGCGCCATCGCGTGCGTTCCTATTTCCAGGACAGACGTCCCCTGGATATCAAAACCAGCCGCCTGGTCAGCAAAGTGGCCGATCTGGAAGCCATCATCACCGATTCCGAAGTCGAAGCGCTCATCCTTGAATCCAATCTGATCAAGGAGTACAAGCCCCGCTACAACATCAATCTCAAGGACGACAAATTTTTCCCCTATATCCGCGTCACCAACGAACCCTTTCCGCGCATTTTTCCGACCCGCAAACTGGTACGCGACGGCTCGCGCTATTTCGGGCCCTATACCGATGTGATCTCCATGCGCGAACTGCTCAAAACGGTCAAACGCCTGTTTCCCTTGCGTTCCTGCCATCTGCTGTTGAGTGAAGAGAGTATCGCGCAGGGTAAATTCCGCGTCTGCCTCAATTATCATATCAAAAAATGCCATGGACCGTGTCAGGGACTGATCTCCAGAGCCGAGTATCTCCAGATCATCGATTATGTGGTCGGTTTTATCGAGGGCAAGAGCCTGAAAGTGGTCGAGACCATCACCCGGCAGATGCACGAAGCAGCCGCAGCACGGCAGTTTGAAAAGGCGGCGCGATTGCGCGATCAGTTGCAGTCCATCGAGTCCTTTCAACAGAAGCAGAAAGTGCTCGATCCCTCATTGCGCGACCGTGACATCATCGCCATAGTCATGGAGGAGGGCGATGCCTGCTGCGTCGTCTTCCAGGTGCGCGAGGGGAAAATCATCGGACGCCAGCACTTTTTTCTCAGCGGCATCGATGATGAAAATCTTCAGGCCGTCACAGCTGTTTTTGTGCAACAATATTACATCGCACGGGATTATGTGCCCCTGGAGATCCTGCTGCCGGTGTCCCTCGGCGAAGAATCGGGGACCATCAAAAAATGGCTTGCGGAGAAGCGCGGCGAACACGTCGAGCTGCTGGCACCCGTGCGCGGCGAAAAAGCGCACATCGTCCGCATGGGCAGCAAAAATGCGCGTCTGCTGCTGGAAGAGATGCAGCTGCAGCGCGCCAAATCACAGGATTATACGGCGGGATCGGTCAAGGCGCTGCATCAAGACCTGGCACTGCCGCTCTTGCCCATGCGGATCGAGGCCTTCGATATCTCCAACATCCAGGGCACCGATCCGGTGGCCTCCATGGTCTGCTTTGTCAATGGCAAGGCCCAGCGCAGCGAATACCGCCATTTTCGCATTCGCGGCAAATCGACGCCGGACGATTTTGCCATGATGAAAGAGGCGGTGTCGCGCCGTTACCGCCGCCTGCAGCGTGAAAACAAGCCCATGCCCGACCTCATTCTCATCGACGGCGGCAAGGGTCAGCTCAACGCGGCACTGGAAGCACTGCGGCAACTGCAGCTATCCGGACAACCCATTGTGGCGCTCGCCAAGCGCCTCGATGAAGTCTTTGCCCCCGGTGAAGCGGAGTCGCGCAATATCCGTCGCGACAGCCCCGGCTTGCGCTTGCTGCAGCGCGTGCGTGATGAAGCGCATCGCTTCGCGGTCACCTTCCACCGTACCCTGCGCAAACGTCGCACACTATGGTCAGAACTGGAATCCATTCCCGGCGTGGGAAAGGGACGAAGATCCCTGCTGGTCAAACATCTGGGCTCGTTGAAAAAGATCCGGGAGGCTTCTCAGGAGCAGCTGGCTG
>DCUM01000159.1 GCA_002327255.1 bacterium UBA2214
TGGATCGAGTTGGCCACCAGCTCCTTGCCGGTGCCGCTTTCACCGGTGATCAAGACCGAGATGTCCGTCGGCGCGACGTGTTCGATGGTCTCGAGCAGACGCCGGATCGCTTCGGATTCACCGAGGATGCCGACATCCGCCTGAAGGGTGCGCCAGCGCGCATCAGCGCTTTCATCGGGAACTTGCACGTCGATCATCCCTTAAATCGTTTGGCACTTCATTATCGGGCCCCATTATCATAAATTACACAGGATTCCACAACAACACAAGCAATTTTTCGCGTTTTCAGGATCCCTTCGCCAGGCGTCCAGCGTTTTTGCCGCGAGCAAGGGTTCAGACCGAATCCGGGTGAATGGCGGAACGTTTCGGGTTATGGCGCGCAAGAAGCAACGCCTGATCCGATTTTTCGTCCATCAGCCGCTGCAGCGTTTGCAACGCTGATCGCGTCTGCAGGGATGCCGCCTTGCGCGGCGTTCGCGGCCATCGATCAGGTTTTCTGCATCGACTTGAAAAATGCCACCGTCTGCAGCAAGCCCTGCTGCAAATCCATACGCGGCGTCCATCCCAGCACCGTCTGAGCGTGATGGAAGTCGATCACGCTGCGGAATTGTTCGCCTTCTTTTCCCGGGCCGTGCTCTTCGGGCTGATTGGCGCCGGTGATGCGGTTGATGGCGCGATAGACGTCATTGATGGTGGCCTCGCGGCCGGTGCCGATGTTGATAATATCATTGCCGGTCTGCTGCAGCGCGCGCAAATTGGCGGCGACGACATCGCCGACAAAGACAAAATCGCGTGTCTGTTCACCCGTGCCGTTGATGACCGGCTGCTCACCGTTGAGAAGCCGTTGGCAAAAGATGGCCACGACGCCGGCTTCGCCGTGCGGGTTCTGCCGCGGACCATAGACATTGGCATAACGCAAAATGGTGTATCCCAGTCCATAGGTGAGCGCATAGAAAAAGAGATATTTCTCTCCGACCAGTTTGGTGATGCCATAAGGGCTGCAGGGTTGGGTTTTGTGAGATTCGTCCGCAGGGAAAAAATCCTGCTCGCCATAGATGGCGCCGCCGGAGGAGGCGAAAATCACCCGTTTCACGCCGGTTTTGATGCAGGCCTGCAGGATGTTGAGGAATCCGAGCACGTTATTCTTCGCATCATAGATGGGATCATCGACGGAGCGCCGTACGTCCATTTGCGCGGCATGGTGATTGACGACATCGATTTGATGGTTGTGAAAAAGATTCACCAGATCAGGATCCTGAATATCCATATGGTAAAACGTCGCGGCGGGATTGAGGTTTTCGGTGCGTCCGGTGCTGAGATTGTCGACGATGATGACCTCATGCCCTGCGGAGATATACGCATCGGCGATCTGGGAGGCGATAAAACCGGCGCCGCCGGTGACCAGTATTTTCATGGTGTACTCCTTGAGGATAAAATGAGCCGTGCTGCAACCCATCGGGTGCAATCGGTGAAATGGTTCTATGGCGATCGCAGGCCCTTGGCGCCGATGTCCTTGCGGTAGTAGGCGCCGTCAAAGGTAATTTTGCCCACGGTACGATAGGCCGAATCGATGGCATCGCGCAGCGTTGGCGCCCAGGCGGTCACGGTGAGAACGCGTCCACCGGCCGTAACCGGATTTCCTTGCACCTCTCTGGTGCCGGAATGAAAGATCATGGTCTCCTGATCGAGCGCTTTATCGAGTCCATAGATGCGCTTTTCTTTTTCATATCGTTCGGGGTAACCGCCCGAGGCGATCACCACGCCGGCGGTGGCGCCCTCGCGATTGCGCCATTGGACACGATGCAACAGGCCGCTGCGCGCGGCAAAAATCGTTTCGATGAGATCGTTTTGTGCCAGCGGCAACAGGACCTGTGTTTCCGGATCGCCGAAGCGGCAGTTGTATTCCAATACTTTGGGCCCCTGCGCGGTCAGGATCAGGCCGGCATAGAGAACACCGCGGTAGGGCCGGTCTTCCCCGGCCATGGCTTTGATGGTTGGCGCCATGATTTCCGATTGAATGCGCTCGAACCCTTCAGCCGTCAGGAAGGGGGTCGGCGCGTAGGCGCCCATGCCGCCGGTGTTGGCGCCCTGATCGCCATCGAAGATGCGCTTGTGATCCTGTGCCGGGGCGAGATAAACGAGATGCTCGCCGTCGCTGAGGGCGAGGATGGAGACCTCCTCCCCCTGCAGAAATTCTTCCAGGATCACTTTATCACCGGCGGCACCAAAGACGCGCTTGTGCATGATCTGGGAAAGTGCCTCCATGGCCTGAGCGGGCTCGTGACAAATCACCACGCCTTTGCCCGCCGCCAGTCCGTCCGCTTTGATGACCAGTGGCATCCTGGCGACCGCCGCATAATTTCTCGCCTGGTCGTAATCGCTGAACACGGCGTACGCGGCACTGGGGATACGATGGCGCGCGAGGAACTCTTTGGTGAAGACTTTGCTGCCCTCCAGTTGCGCGGCGCGTTGCGTGGGGCCAAAAATGGCCAAGCCGTTGTTTTCGAAGAGATCGACGATGCCGTCTACCAGGGGTTGTTCGGGTCCGACGATGGTCAAATCGATTTTCTCTTTGACGGCGAAGTGCAGCAAGCGTTGCAAATCGTTGACGGGTATATTTTCACAAATGGCGTCGCGGCTGATGCCAAAGTTGCCGGGGGCGCAATAGATTTTTTTGACCAGGGCGCTGCGTTTGATCTTCCAAACCAGGGCATGTTCCCGTCCGCCGCTGCCGATGACCAGTACTCTCATAGGGGCTCCCTTTTGCGGATTTTCAGGCTGTTTTTATTTTTTTCTTCCTCACTCAAGCGCAGCAAATCGATTTCATCGCGCAAGGCGGCCGCGTGTTCAAATTGCAGTTCAGCGGCAGCGGCAAACATCTTTTTCTCCATCTCCTGTAAAAGTTCCTCTTTCTCCTTGACGGACATGGCCCTCCAGGCGTTACGAAACGCCTTGTCCTCGAGGTCCACTCCTTTTTTGCCATAGGGCTCCGGTTTGGCATCGGCGACGCGGGTGGCGCCCATGACGTCTTCCACCGATTTGAAAATGGATTGCGGGGTGATGCCATGAACCGTGTTGTATTCCGCCTGGATTTTACGCCGCCGCAGTGTTTCATCGATGGCGCGTCGCATCGAATCGGTGATTTTATCGGCGTAAAAAATGACCTTGCCGTTGACATTGCGCGCTGCCCGGCCCGCCACCTGGATCAGCGAACGTTCCGAGCGTAAAAAGCCCTCCTTGTCGGCATCGAGAACCGCCACCAGGGAGACTTCGGGCAGATCGAGGCCTTCGCGCAACAAATTGATGCCCACCAGCACGTCAAACTCGGCGAGCCGGAGTTCGCGCAGAATCACCACGCGATCCAGGGCATCGATCTCTGAGTGCATATAGCGTACGCGAATCCCCATGCCGGCGAGATAATCCGTCAAATCTTCCGCCATGCGCTTGGTGAGCGTGGTGACGAGTATGCGTTCGTTGCGTTCCGCGCGGGTGCGAATTTCTTCGATGAGATCATCGATCTGTCCCTGGATGGGCCGCACTTCGATTTCCGGATCCATCAACCCCGTCGGCCGGATGACCTGTTCCACCACCACGCCCTCGCTCTTCTCGAGTTCGAACTCGCCGGGCGTGGCGGTGACAAAGATGCAGCGCTGCAAAGAGGCAAGAAATTCATCGAAATTGAGCGGGCGGTTGTCCAGCGCCGAAGGCAGCCGGAATCCAAATTCCACCAGTGTCTCTTTGCGGGAACGGTCGCCATGGTACATGCCGCGAATCTGCGGAATGCTGACGTGTGATTCATCGAGAATGAGGAGATAATCCTCCGGGAAATAATCGATCAGGGTGTCCGGGCGTTCCCCGGGTTGGCGGCCGGAGAGATGGCGGGCGTAATTTTCAATCCCCGAGCAGTAGCCAATCTCCTCCAGCATCTCGAGGTCATAGCGGCTGCGCATTTCCAGCCGCTGCGCTTCGAGCAGTTTGTTATGGCTGCGAAACCAGGCGAGGCGTTCCTCCAGTTCCGTGCGAATGCCCTTCATCGCCGCCTGCAGTTTGTGGTTGGGGGTGATGAAATGCTTGGCCGGAAAGATGGCCGCCGTCTCGAGATCGCGCTTGATCTCTCCGGTCAGGGTATCGACCATGCAGAGGCGCTCTATTTCATCACCGAACATCTCGATGCGAATGGCTTCGTTCTCGGAGGCGGGAAGGACTTCGACGACATCCCCGCGGACGCGAAAGGAGCCGCGCTCAAAAGCGATGTCGTTGCGCGCATAGTGGATTTCCACCAGTTTCTGCAAAATCTGATTGCGCTCGATGCGTTGGCCGCGATTGAGGATGACCAGCATTTCGAGCCAATCTTCGGGTGATCCCAAACCGTAAATGCAGGAGACGGAAGCGACAATGATGACATCGCGCCGTGACAGCAGCGAAGCGGTTGCGCGCAGGCGCAAGCGGTCGATTTCATCATTGATGGAGGTATCCTTTTCGATATAGGTATCCGTCGTGGGCATGTAGGCTTCCGGCTGATAATAATCGTAATAGCTGATGAAATATTCGACGGCATTTTCCGGGAAGAACCCGCGGAACTCCCCATAGAGCTGTGCGGCCAGGGTTTTATTATGGGAGAGTACCAGTGTCGGGCGCCCATAGTGGGCGATCACATTGGCCATCGTATAGGTTTTTCCGCTGCCGGTGACGCCCATAAGAGTTTGAAAACGGTCGCCGCGAACAAGCCCGGCACAGAGCTGTTCCACTGCCTGCGGTTGATCGCCTTTCAAGGTAAAAGGGGATACCAGTTTGAATGAGGCCATGGGGAGTACATCCGCTGCGAAAGGTTAACTGCCTGCTTTTACAAACTTGTAATTTACTATTAAATCAATAAATAGTCAAGACTGAATTGTACTGCATCCCAGGGGGGCAAAAGCGCAATAAAAGACTTGAATGTGTCGGTAATTTTGCTAACTTTTTGCAGGTATCGAGACGGTCTTCTTTGGGAGTACGCATGCGCAAGCGGACGGTTCTGTCCTTCATCCTCTTCCTCTCTTTCTCCATTTCATGGCCTGTCCCCCCCCTGCCGGCTGCGAGTGACGAAGGGTTCACGCGCGCCCTCTGGGTGACGCGCTGGGATTTCCGCGATGCGACGGATATCAAACGGATCATGAAAAATGCCGCCAATGCCCGTTTCAATACCATCCTCTTTCAGGTACGCGGTGATGCCACGGTCTACTATCGCTCGCTGCTCGAACCGGTCGCCCAGGAGCTCAACGGCACCAGCGCGGACTGGGACCCCCTGCAATGCGCCATTGAACAGGCGCATGATCAAGGCTTGCAACTCCACGCCTGGATCAATGTCTATCCCGGCTGGATGGGCGATAAACCACCGCGCCATAAATCGCAACTCTTCTTCACCCATCCCGATTGGTTCATGGTGGACCAGTTCGGTCAGCGCCAGGCTTTGAATAAACACTACCTCTGGCTCTCCCCGACCCACCCCCAGGTGACGCCCTATCTGCTGCAGGTGTGCAGGGAAATCTATCAGCGCTATAAAGTGGACGGCTTGCATCTGGATTACGTGCGCTACCCGGCGCCATCCTACTCCTACGATAGCGCTTCGCTGCTCGCCTACCGTACCGAAACCGGCGGCGAACCGGAGCATGACGACGATGCCTGGCGCCTGTGGCGGCGTTCCGCCATCTCAAAATTCATCGCCGCTCTCTATGAAGACATGCGCCTCCATCGCCCTGAGATGGTTCTTTCGGCAGCGGTGATGGGCGACTATGCCCGCGGGGAGAGGCTCTACCTTCAGGACAGCCACGACTGGCTGGCGCGCGGAATCATCGATGCCATCTATCCCATGATCTACACCAAAGACGATACGCTGTTCAGCAGACAACTCGCCGAACATCGTCTCAACGACCACAATCGCCACGTCTATCCGGGCATCTATGGCGCCAGCAGCCTGCTGCTGCGCTCCCAGCTGCGCACTGCCATGGCCCAGGGCTGCAATGGCGTTGCGTTTTTTTCATACAGTCTGCTCTTTCCCAATCACACGGGCAAAAACGATTTTCTCGCCGTTCTCCGCGAAGTATGGCAAACCCCCAGCCTGGTTGCTGATCATGTCTGGAAAGATTACATCGGCGACTCTCAGGGCCCCATTGTCGAACAGGTCTATACCCTGCCCGTTGAAGTCTATGCAAACAGCAAATTCAAAATCGCCGCCAAAATAACCGATCCCTCCGGTGTCTACGACACCAATGACCGCGCCGACAGCATGGGAATTCATCTGTTCCACGACCGCACCTGGCCGCCGCGCAGGGGCGTGCGTGTGTCCATGAACCGCCTGAAAAATTATAAAGACTGGTACATCACCGACCAGGCGATCGAAGTGCAGGCGCCGGGACTCGATTTCCGCTTCAGGATATACGCCTGGGACAACCATCAGGAATCGCTGGGACATTACAAGCGCAACAAAGGCTACAGCGACGTCTGGTCTCTCTCCATCCTCGCCCGCGCCCAATCCTTCATCTCCAGTGGGACGTTTGGACCGCCCTTTTGGGAACCCACGGCCATCGCTTCTGACAGCCGGTCTCAAATCTGGGTGGGCGCCGCACATTCGGATCGCCTCACCATCCTCGATCCGCGCGGCAAGGCGACGCCCTTCTCTCCCATCCGCAAAGGCCTGGCCCCGGACGGGACGATGCGGGAATTGGGCACGGTCTCCGCGCTGGCTCTGGCAGCGCCGGACATCATGTGCGTGCTCACCATGACGGAGCCGGGGATTATTTATCGCTTTCGAACGGACAACGGCCTCTCCTTGCCGGCCCTGGCGATTCATTTCGAGGCCAGCGCACTCGATTGCGACGCAAAAGGGAATCTCTTTGTGCTGGAAGATCATACCGCGCATTTTCACATCCTCAACCCCGGCGGTGAACCGCTTGACGGAAGCCCGTTCGGCACCTGGCATGGCAGTAACGACATCGCGGTGCTGAAAAACAGCAGCCGGGTATTCATCGCCGATCAAACCAGTGGCGGGGTGCAGTGCTGGAATGGCGCCATCGAAGGCAACAGGGCGCACTACTGGCGCGAGAATGATCTGGCCGCCGTGGATGTGGGGACGGGCCGCGTGTCCAGGGATCAGGCGGATTTCATCTATGTGCCGCACAGCGATCGCGGCGTCATCACCATCTTCAATCGCAGCGGTGGACTGCTCGCCCACCTCAAAGGCGGCAAACCTTCCCTGAACTACCCCAATGCGCTGACGATCTCTCCAGGGGGTGACTCGCTCTTTGTGATCGAAACGGAGATATACGGGCCCGGAAGAATTGCGTTGTGGTTGAGAAAAGCCCCATTAAACCACATAAAAAATGATCAGGGAATCCGATAGCGGGGTTTGCGTGTGAGTAAAATGGAACCGGGCAGATCGCGAAAAACCCGGTCAAAATCCTGCTGCGCCAGCCGGCTCCATAAACTGGCATGATTTCTGGGTCCGGATGCAATGAAAAGATCGGCACGGATTTCGCTTGCAAAGGCCAACGTGCAATTGGCAGCACGTTCATAGAGACATTGGGCGCGGTAGCGCAGCCCTGCACCCGCGAATTGCTGCAGATGGCGTTGCAGACGGCGGTCCTGACGGTGATACATGCGCCGGATATCCTCGGCGCTCTGCAACTGCGGTTTTTTGATCTCATAGGCCGCATCGAGAAAGGTGTGGGTAAAGATCAACTCACGCGCATTGAGTAAACCGGCCATCCCCATGGTTGCCTGAATCGCCAGACGCGCAGCGCGGTCATACTCCACCGCGCAGTGAACCCGCTCGATCGCTTGCGGCGCCTCCCTGGGGTCGGTGAAGATCAGCAGAGAGCAGGGCGATTGATGGGGCAGCTGCCGCGCCACAGAACCGATAAAATAATTCCAGAAACTGCCCTTTTTCATGGCGCCGGCCACGATCAAATCCGCGTGCTGCTCCCTGGCCACCCGGACCAGCGTCTCCACCGGCGTGCCCCGCTGCACGATAAACCGCGGCGCCAGATTCCCAAAATCAGAATTCTCGATGGCCGCTTCGAGGCGCTGCCGCGCGGCAGGGGTGTCGTCACCGACATGCAAAATGACGGGTTCGGCTTCGATTCTACTGATAATCTGGAAGGATTCATTGAGCACCGCTTTGATGCGAGGAGAAAAAGCGACGGCGATGATCGCGCGCCGGAAGACGTACTGCTGCGATGGTTCACGTTGTATATGTTCCTCGTCCCGGGCTGTCATACGCTGATCCTGCTCTGTCTCCATCTCAAGTCCGCTATTCCCAGGAACCACTCTGCGGGGGCGTACTGGCATGGTCCATAAAGCCCCCGGCGCCATTGCTGCTCCATTGCGCCGTATAGCGTTCGATCGCATCCTGTTCAAACCGGTAAGAACCGGAAAAATCCACTCTGTTGATGATCTCCCACAGGGCTTTGATGGCCTCCAGCGCCAGTCTGACCGTCAGCGTGTTGTTCTTGTCGATTTCCCACGATATTTTATGGGTGATGCCGCCGGAAAAGACATCATAAAACGTCCAGGATTGTGAGCGGTTACCGGCCCCTGCTTTGCCAATGAAGAGCGTACGGTTGACATAGAGGGTGCTGTCATCGGCCTGGCCGTCGATGATGACCGTCCAGTCCACCGACTGATCGGAACGCCGCACCGCCTTGACCTTCATCAACATCGTGCCTGAATCCATGGTTACTTCCCAGGTGTAGATATTGCCATTGACCGACGGCGTGACACCCGCCACATCATCCAGCGTGGCCGAGATGAATGCAAAGTAATTATTGATTTCATTGGCCTTTTGCCTGATTTCCGCGGGCGCATTGGCCGAAGCCGGCGCGGCAATCACTTTCATCGCAGGCGGCGCTGGTGGCGTGTTTTCCGATTTGGTAGGCTCGGAACATCGAATCATCGCCAAACCGCACACCAACAAAATACCCGTCAACACGCTCCGCATACCAGACTCCTGTCAAATGGTTCATCCAATCTTATGTATAAATTTAGTATAGTATATGAAAATTGCAAGTTTTTGTTTTCAAAAGTACTTGATTCTCTGGCTATTTTTCCTAAATTAATAACAGCACCATCCCGGGCATCATCATAGCTGAACTGATTCTTTACAGACAGGTGCAGCATGCGCCTCACCCTCATATTGGCCATCCTTCTCGGCGGCATTGCCATCCTGCTGCAAATCGTTTTATTGCGCGGCTTTCTCGCCATCTTCTGGGGCAATGAACTCCTGATCGGCGTTGTATTTTTCTTCTGGATGCTGTGGACCGGTTGGGGGGCTGTGCAGGGTGTCCGCTGCGCTCCGCTTGCACCGCAAAAGTCCAGTCGTTTGCTCAGTGCCGCTGTTTTTTCCGCTTTGGTTTTGTTGGCCGGCCTCTCCTTGATACGCTGGATTTTTTCAACCGCTCCCGGTGAATATCCGGGGGGCGCCGCTCTGCTGCTCCTGGCAGCGGCAGGTCTGGCGGCGCCCGGATACTTTTTGGGCGCGACGTTTCGTGAACTGGCCAACACAGCCGCTTCAAGGTGTTCACAAGCTGCGGCAACCATCTACATTTTTGAATCCATTGGCAGCGTGGTGGGCAGCTTGCTCTTTACCTTTTTGCTGGTGCATTGGCTGCGCCCGATTCCTCTGTTGACGCTGCTGCTTTTTTCGTTACTGATGATGCAGCTTGCGACGCGCCGCTGGTTTTTCCGCATGGCTATCCTCTTGCCGCTCACCGTAACAGCGCTCTTTTTCTCGGTGCAGCTGGACCGGACCCTTTCAGCCATATACTGGCGCACCCTGGCGCCCGGCGCCCACCTGGTCGATCAGCGGACATCACGATACGGCGAATTGGCCGTGCTCGATTGGCAGGGCGAAAAGCACCTCTATTTGAACAGCCTGCATCAAACATCCCTTCCGGAGCGCATCGATAATCCAGGCTTTGCGGCACTGATCATGAATCAACCGCCCCTACAACCGCGCCGCGTCCTGCTGATGGGGAGCGGGTCGGGAGGCCTGGCGCCGGAGCTGGCGCGCTATCCGCAAACCCGCCTGACCTGTCTGGAAATGGATCGCACCGCCTTTGAGCTGTCACAATCCCATCTGACGCCCACCGACCGGCACACCTGGGATTCGCTGGGCATCCATGTCCAGTTTGGCGATGGCCGCAAGTACCTGTTGCGCAACCCGGGAATCGTGCACGATGTGCTGATTGTACTGCCGGGCAGACCGGTCAATGCGGCGGTAAACCGCTTTTATAGCGAAGATTTTTTTGCCCTGGCCAGCGCACGGTTGAGCCCCCGGGGATTCCTGGTGGTAGGCCGTGTCCCGGGCGGAGAAAATTTTCTCGGCGATGAGCTTGTGCAACTGAATCGCGCCATCTATCAGGGTTTGCGCGCCCATTTTACCACCGTGCTGGCACTGCCGGGCGCTGAAGCGCTTTACCTGGCCAGCAACGATAGCCTCATCACCTTCCAGGATGATATTTTGGCCGCCAATCTACGCAAACAGGCGGTGGAGACACCGCATTTTTCGCCCCTCCTCTTCACCTATCGTCTCCCCGAGGAACGCATCGATCAGTTCAAGGCACTCCTGGCAAGCGCGCCGGCGCGCAAAAATCTCGATTTTCAACCCATCGTCTATTATCTGGAGCTGCTGGTCTGGCAAAAAATGATGGACAGTCTGCACCCCCTGTTCAGAGGACTCCTCGCGCTCAACTACACACGGCTGATTCTGATCTGGAGCGCGTGCCTGTTGGCAGGCCTGCTGTGGTGGTATAAAGGGACAGGCGGGCAGCGGCGTTCGCAGTATGGTCTCTGCTTTGCGGCCGCCGTGGCAGGTTTCGCCGCGATGGCGTTCAATGTGATGGGCATCATGGCGTTACAAAGCCTGTTTGGTTCCGTGTATGAACAGATCGGCCTGGCCCTGGCGGCCTTCATGCTGGGATTGAGTGGCGGCGCCTGGCTGACATGGCGGTGGCAACATCCGCCCGCACAGGGGGCGTGCGTGGGGCTGCTGCTGGCCATCGCCCTGTACGCTGTGGGGATGGCGCCTTTCCTGCATGGGGTGCGCGCCTGCATGCATGAAGCGCTGCTGTTTGTATGGATCATTGGCGCCGGCGCACTCACCGGCGCCCTGTTTCCGCTGATCGCAAGACTCTACGAAGCGCAGCGCTCGCGTCCGCATCCGGGGATCATTTATGCCGCGGACATCGCCGGCGGCGCCTGCAGCGCCCTCTGTACGGCGACCTTTTTCATCCCCGTGTATGGATTCGCCCGTACGGCCGGGCTGATCATGGTGCTGGCAATGTGCGCAGCGCTCGCGGTCGGGCTTGCACGAAACAAAAATTAGCAGGAGGTGTCCGTGAAATACGCTTTCACGATCATGATAACCATTTTATCTCTGGGAGGGCATGCTTGTATGAAGGAAGAGAAGCAGAGGACAGAGCACACATCTCTCCACAGCCAGGATATCCAGGAACCCATGCGGCTGCAAATGGTCGCTGAGCAAATCAGGGCGCGCGGCATCAGGGATGAACGCGTCCTTGCGGCCATGGCACGTGTGCCTCGCCATCTCTTTGTGCACCCGGGTCAAGCTGCCTTCGCTTACAGGGATCACCCCCTGCCCATCGGATATGATCAAACCATTTCACAACCGTATATTGTCGCTTATATGACGGAGATGGTGAGCGTGCAGGCGCAGGATAAGGTGCTGGAGATTGGTACAGGCTCCGGATACCAGGCCGCGGTCCTGAGCGAATTGGCCGACAAGGTATACACGGTTGAAATCGTTGAACCGCTGTGCACAGAGGCGGCGGAGCGATTGGCCCGGCTGGAGTATAAAAAGGTATCGGTGCGCTGCGGAGATGGCTTTCTTGGCTGGCCTGAAGAAGCGCCGTTCGACGTCATCATGCTGACGGCCTCTCCGGCGGAAATTCCGCAGCCGCTCATCGCGCAGCTGGCAACCGGCGGACGCATGATCCTTCCCCTGGGTGCGCACTATCAGGAACTGGTGCTGATCACGCGCGATCAGAAGGGGCAACTCATCCGCAAAAACCTGATACCGGTGCGTTTTGTGCCCATGACCGGAAAAATCCAGCAGGAATAATTTTTTCGCTGAAAGAAACACCGGCGTGTAACATCTGCAGATGCGATTCGTAGAATAGGGTAGCAAGCGGAATCCTGGTGCACGCGACGATCGGGGGAATCCCCCGGCTGATCGCGATGAGCCTGAAACATTTGAAAAATACAAAGACAGGGAAACGCTCGATTTACTGAATGATAGACGCGTTATCGTCGCAAAACATGCTCCTGCGCATGCAGCGTGAAAAAACAGCGTCGGTGAACGCGGCGCAATCTGTCATCAAGGTATCATACGTGTTACGCTGGCCCACTCCAGTTCTGATGATTGATTCGGGTTCAAAGATCCATTTCGTAACAGCGTGACCATTCAAGGAGTCAGCCATGAAAAAATATTCCTCAAACCTCACCTTCGGCGTGCTGCTCATTCTCATCGGCGGCGGGCTGCTGCTGAAACAGATGGGTTTTTTTGAATTTGGCTGGGATGAAATCTATCCCGTCGCTCTTCTCATACTCGGCGCCATGTCCATGATGTCGGTGGCCAGGGGGGATAAAAACGCCTCATTCTGGGGAAGTTTTCTGCTCATCTGCGGAGCCTATACCTTTCTCAAAAACTATGGGATCGTCGACTTTCCCTGGCAGGTAAATACCTGGAGTGTCATTCTACTGGCCTTCGGCATCAGTTTCATTGTTCTCTACCTATTGAAGCCCCAGGATTGGGGTGTGCTCATCCCTGGCGCGATCCTCACTTTTTTCGGTCTGGTGGCGATTTTTGAGAATCTATCCTGGTTCAGTTTCAGAGTCCTGCGGGATTTTTGGCCGGCCATCCTGATCGTGATCGGCCTCGGCATCATCTTGAGCAGCTTTGCCCGTAAACCGCACCGGATAGAATAAGTGGTGTCTGTCAGGGTGTTATGGAACTGAACCATTCACCGCCGGGAACGCCGCGAGGCGTTGTGTCAACAACAGCACGGCAATCGCTTCATCTGACATCGTGAGGTTGAAACGGGAAAAATCAGATCGAAAATCATTCCCTGCGGACCATCGAATCAGCCCGGTGGTCTCTGCGCCCGCGGCAGTCTATTCCATTACGACGCGAGACTTGCCATTTTTGGCCTGAATCATACATCTCTCATGGAAGTTTGATCCGTAAAAGGCTGCGTTGGTTACCGGACTCATCGATCTTGCCGGCGGCTGCCGGAAGCACCACTTTTGCCTGACCGCGCATAGTACTCTTCGCGCAAAATCGCCATGATGTAGAAATCCACATAGCGGTCGTGATGGTACATAGCCTGACGCAGCACCCCCTCCTGTTTGAAACCCGCCCGTTCATACGCCTGCACCCCGTGCACATTTTCACTCGCCACATGGAGCTGAATCCGGTTTAGATTGAGGAGCTCAAAACCGTATTGCACCATCAGCCGGGTCGCTTCACCGCCATATCCTTTGCTCCAATAGAGCGGATCGTAAATGGCAATATAGAAAACAGCTGCCCGGCTGACCGGATCGATGCGCACGAATGCCGTCTGGCCCACCGCCCTGTCCTCCTCCTGTTCGCAGATGGTAAGCAGTACCGTCTCCTTGCTGGAGACCCAGGCTGCCAACTCGGTGCGCACCTGCTCCAGTGTCAGCGGGGTAAAAAGAAACAACGTCTCGCGTACGTCGGGATTGTTTTTGCCGTACCAGACCAATTCCGCATCGCTCTCCATCGCGGGACGGAGATATACTTTGCCACCGCAGAGAAATTTGGGCAACATCATGGCCAGCCTCGCATGATTCTTCAGTGTTGTAAACGTTTCAGCTCATCCTTTTTGTAAAAATGCAAAATGTGCCGCTGCATGCGGGGAATGAAGAGTGCATAGATGCCGGCACTGATCAGCAACACGACGCCGACCGATAAAAAAGTCGCCGGCGCTCCCCATTTTTTTGCCAGTCCACCGGCCATCAGACTGCCAAAAGGGGTCATCCCCTGGAACGTCATCGTATACAGCGCGAGAACGCGTCCGCGTTTGTCCTCTTCAGCGATGGACTGCAACAAGGTATTGCCGGATGCATACACCGTCATGAGGCCAAATCCGACGAAAACCAAAAAGAAAAGCGCCAGATAATAGTTCTGCCAGAGAAAGATCATGATGAAAGCGGCTGCCACCGCGAAAACCGCCACAAACATGAGCCGCTCCAGTCCCAGCACCGTGCGTCGCCGCGCCAGATGAAAAGCGCCATAGAGGGCCCCGATGCCGGTGGCTGCTGTGAGAAAACCCAAAACCGTCGCCTCTCCGTGAAATACGTCTTTGGCCAGGACGGGTAACAAGACCGCGTAGGGATTGCCGACCAGGCTGACGAGCGTCAAAACAATGATGACGGTACGAATGGGAAACGTACGGTAGGCGTAGTGCCAACCCTGGCGGATGCTGGCCCAAATCGCAAGTTGGGTGTGCTCCGTCACAGTTTGCGCCGTGCGTATCAGCAGCAAGGCCACGATGACCGCCACAAAGGTGATGCCGTTGATGAGAAAACACCACCCTTCCCCGATCAAGGCGATGATGATGCCGGCGATGGAAGGGCCGATCAAGCGTGCGGCGTTGAACATGGAGGAATTGAGCGCTATGGCATTGCCGATATCTTCGCGGCGCTCGATAATATCGTGCAAAATGGCCTGTCGGGCCGGTTGATCGAAGGCGTTGATGAGTCCGAAAGCGACATTGAGTGTAAAAAGTTGCCAGATGGTAATCCAGTCGCTGAGGACCAGAACCGCCAGGAGCAGCGCCTGGGTCATGAGCAGGGTTTGTGCGATGAGCAGAATACGCAAGCGGTTCCAGCGGTCGAGATAGACGCCTGCCAATGGCGCCAGCAAAAAAGCGGGAATCTGCCCCGCAAATTCCATCAGCCCCAGCATCAGCGGCGAACGCGTTATTTTGTAGACCAGCCACGCCATGGCGACACGCTGCATCCAGCTGCCAATCAGGGAAACCGCCTGCCCGCTCCAGAAGAGGCGGTAATTGCGATAAGCGAAGGCGCGGAACAGGGAATGAGAACCGATCACCTTGTCACTCTGCGTACTCATTGTATTGATTTGCCGGATGAACCTTAATTGAATACTATTTAATAATTCCCTTCGTGTGCTCTGGCCCTTGTGCCCTGGTGTTGTGCTTCGATTTGCAAAAATTCACGGTTGAGCCTTATTAGAGTGGGCACATACCTGTAACAAATTTATTCTCATATGGGGTGCGATAGACGCCTGGTGCGCCTTTTTGCTCTGGGTGCTCCCGGAGAACATCGCGATGAAACCGGGCGTCATTCGTCGCAATGCGATCACAGGGGTTGCTGCTGCTAGGTGCCGTTTTGATCAATCATCCATGCTCAAAAAGGTACGATATTCTCTTCATTATTCCACACTTTTTTTTCTTCTCCCCGGCGCGCTTCAGCATCCACACCGGCTCACACTTTTCCTGGAACAAGATAATTTCACACACCATCGTTTCTGGCACGCTTTTTGACCAAAGAGGTGTGAATGTGTATAATGCCCACTGATTTAATTTATTGTTATTATGTTATTTAATGTCTATTGGTCCGCTTTGGATTGTAAAACATTTATGACAAACACAGGTGACAACCGTAACAAAAACCATAAAGAAAAGAAAGGAGGCTGTGGGAAGCGGCGGTGGTGATTTTCTTTTGTTTGGTCAGGCAGAAAAAAACTGCCTAAAAATTTGGTGTAAACATTCCTGACTTTTAGGAGGTAGTGAAATGAATAGTAGGAATCAGCAGCTTTGCGTCAGGCTCGGGAAAGGGTGGTTGCTGTTGGTGATGATGATGTTTGTCTTCCATCAGGCCTGGGTGCCCGTCGCGGTGTCCAGTGAAATCGTTCTGCCGATGAAAGACAACGTTCTGATGCAAACCAATGGCCCTGATTCTGAGTTCGATGATGGCGACTACTGGAGCCATCGTGACCATGGTAATGCAGCTCATCAATTCATTCTGGAAGTTCCTGTCGGCCTGAATCCCGATTTCATCGCGCGGATTCAACTTTGGGATCCTGAATCCTTCAGCACCAGTGAAATGAGTGCGACGGATACCGATGAACAGAAAGGCAATGGCTGGGAGGCAACAACCTTTACGCTGTACTCCCCAACCAGTGTAGAAATTTTTCAGAGGGTATACGATGGTGGAGACCCCGCCAGTAATCAGCAGTGGGTGAACTTTTATGATCTTCGCCTCGGCGATTATGGACCGGGTCATTACCTCATCACCGTACGCGTCGAAGGCGATGACCAGAATGGTTACAAAATAGGGCTGGTCGATGGCGACGCCGATGGCAATGCGGCGAATGGCAACGAGATCAAACTCTGGGCCAAACGCACGGCTTTCCAGTATGTGGGTGAAGGCGAACTCTGCAACACCTTTTATTTCAGGGTGACGCAGCAGCCGACCCTGAACCTCTACAATTTTGACATGGATCATGATGGCAGTTCCATCACCTACATCAGTCCCGGTGGCGTCGAATATCCGGGAACCGTATCGGGTGATGCCGTCTGGAACACCGCACCGGAAACCTCCTCTCTGCCCATGAGCGGCGGCGATGTCATTCAGAATCCGGAACCCGGCTGGTGGCGCGCGGTGGTCTGCGTGAGCCATCCCACCCCCTATGTTCGCGATGGCAACCAGTTCATCTTCTGGCCTGATGATCTGCTCTTCAACGGTCCCCCGCCAGTCGCCGGCAGCATCGGCGACCGTGTCTGGATCGATGCGGATCAGGATGGCTTGCAGGACGAAGGCGAGGAAGGTCTTCCCAACGTCACGGTCCGCCTCATCAATGGCGTCACCAATATGCCCATTCGCAGCACCACGACCGACCTCTCCGGCAAGTATCTCTTTGAAGATGTCCCCGCGGGAACCTACCGCATCGAGTGGATTCTGCCGGATTATTTCTTCTTCACAGCACCGCGTGTCGGCATGGATCAGGGCATCGACTCCGATGCGGATCCATTCACGGGATTGACCGGCGCCTTCTACTTTCCGGGTAACCTCATTCGACTCGATATCGATGCCGGTATGATCCCGAAAAGGGTCTCCAATCTCCGCATTGAAAAGACGGTGCCCAGCGGTGAGGTCAATCTGCAACCCGGCGAAGAAACCATGTTTCTCCTCACGGTGACCAACCAGGGACCCCATGATGCCAACAATGTCCGCATTTATGACAATATCCCCGACGGACTGGAATTCCTCTCCGCCACGCGCGTTCAGGATGAAGGTCCCAATCCGCTGGTATGGCTCGAAACGCTGCTGCCGGCCGGAGAGACAGTGACTTACCGTGTCTATGTGCGTGCTACCGATGTCATCGGCGAGTTCGAAAACTGTGCCTGGGTTTCGGGCCCCAACAAGGATATCGACTTGACGGATAATTCCAGCTGCGTCGTCGTTCGTGTGACGCCGGATGATCCCAATGAATCGGACATCCTCATCGGGGACCGGGTCTGGCTGGATCAAAATGGAAATGGTCTGCAGGATGCCGGCGAACCCGGTATGGGCAATGTGACCGTCAACCTGCTCAGCGGCATCGATGAGACGCTGGTGGCCGCCACAGCGACGGATGCCAATGGCTACTATCAATTCGAAGACATGCCCGCGGGTTCCTATAAAGTCGCCTTCGTCCTCCCGGCGAATCATTCCTTCACCGTGAAAAATCAGGGCGCAAATCCGGCCATCGATTCCGATCCGAATCAGGTCACCGGCATCAGCGATGCTTTCACGGTGGTCAACGGTACCGCCTACCTGACCTGGGATGCGGGTCTGGTTCCTTACAGCCCACCGCCCGAGAGCAATATTCTGATCGGCGACCGGGTCTGGCGCGATGCCAACAACAACGGCATTCAGGATGCGGGCGAACCCGGCATGCCCAATATCACCGTCAATCTTCTCAGCGGCCTCGATGAGACGCTGGTTGCCAGCATGGTGACCGATGCCAATGGCAATTATCTCTTCGAAGACATGCCGCCGGGCGCCTATAAAGTCGGCTTTGTCCTGCCGGCCGGTTATTCCTTCTCGCCGCAGAACATGGGCGGCGATCCGGCCATGGACTCGGATCCGGATCAGGTCCGCGGCATCAGCAATGCGTTCACCGTGGCGGCCGACACCGACTATCTCATGTGGGATGCCGGCATGGTTCCGTACACGCCGCCGCCGCAAAGCAATATTCGCATCGGCGATCTGCTGTGGAATGATGTCAATGAAGACGGTTATCAGAATCCCACCGAACCCGGAATTCCCAACGTCCAGGTATTTCTGCTCACCGGGGCGGATCAATCCATCGTCGCGTCAACGACTACCGATGCCAATGGGAATTATCTGTTCGAAGACATGCCTCCGGGCAGTTATCGGGTGGCATTCAACCTGCTGCCGGGATTTCATTTCACCACCATGAATGCGGGTGCTGACGATGAAAAAGACTCCGATGTTGATCCCACCACGGGCCGCAGCGCTGCGTTCACTGTGGTCAGTGAAACCGACTATCTGATGTGGGATGCCGGCATGGTGAGAAACTCCGAGTCCGATCTCGAGATCGAGAAGGTGATCGAAGAAAACCGCAGCTACATCTATCGCGGCGAGTCGGTGACCTTCATCATCACGGTCACCAATCATGGCCCGGATGTAGCGCGCAATGTCACCATCATCGACAACCTCCCGGTCGGATTGGAATTCGTCTCGGCGGATCGCGCCCAGGACGAAGGCCCCAATCCGCTGATCTGGCGTGAGGCCATGATTCCGGTGGGTGGCAGCATCACCTATCGCATACTCATGCGCACGACACTGGAACTGGGTGGCATGGACAACTGCGTCACCGTCAGCAGCGCCTCGTTCGATCCGGATTTGACCAACAACATGGATTGTGCGCAGGTGCATATCCTGGTTCCCGTCGAGCTGAGCTCCTTCTCCGCGAAAAGCACGCAGGGACGTGTGCAGTTGAACTGGGTGACGCAATCCGAGACCGAGAATATGGGCTTCCATATTCTGCGTTCCGAGGCCCCGGAAGGGACCTATCTGCAGATCAACCGGGAACTGATACCGGGGCATGGCACCACTTCCTCGGCGCATATCTATCAATTTGTGGATGAATCGGAACTGGCACCCTCCAGGAGCTATTATTACAAGCTCGTCGATGTGGATTACAAGGGCCGGCTGAATACCCATGGTCCGGTGAGCACCGTCGTGGAGCTGCCGACGCACCATATCCTGGAACAGAATTATCCGAACCCGTTCAACCCGGAAACCAGAATCAGCTTCACCCTGAAAGAAGCAGGAGAGGTGGCGCTGGTGGTCTACAACGTGCGCGGCGAGATTGTGCGCACCCTGGTCAGCGGCCGCTTGAACGCGGGCGCCCACATGAAGGTTTGGGACGGCAAGGATAACAATGGCATGACTGTTCCGAGCGGCATGTATATCTATACCCTGCGCATCAATAATTTCGAAGAAAAACGCAATATGATGTTTCTGAAATAACCCCCTCACCCCGTAACAGAACCAGAAAGGCTGTCCTCCTGTGGGGACAGCCTTTTTTTTATGTCCGGAATCATACACACGCCTCCGTATCTGTATGACACCGCAGCATTCCACGCCGTCCCGGGGCGCCCTTCGCGTTCGTTGAGGATAGACGCCGTGCCGGGGGCTCCGTTGCTGTCGCTCTTGGCCCGTTTCCAAAACTTTTCCAAATTCCGCTGACCTGCAATAAAAATGCGACGCGCGGCTGGTGTTGTGCGCCCTGGGTCGCTGTTTTGGCACATTCTCTGCAGGATTTGAAAAACGGCTCAAACAGGGGCGGGCAGTGCGTTTGCCGGACGGGTATTTTTAGCGCAGCCGCATGGCTTGCAGGGTCGCTATTTCATCAGCGCGCAGAGGCCGCCATTCTCGCGGCGCCAGATCACCGAGCAGCAGCGGTCCGATTTGCGTGCGGATGAGACGGATGACGGCATAATCGAATGCGGCGAACATGCGGCGCACCTGGCGGTTCTTGCCCTCGGAAATCTCGATCGCCACCCAATGCAATCCTTCACGGTTTTGCAGCGGCCGTACCTGCGCCGGGCGTGTGATGTAGCCATTGAGATCGACACCGCGCTGCAAAGCGCGTCGGTCGCTTTCGCTGAGTGGCCGCTCCAATCCGGCCTGATAGATTTTCAGAACATGGCTGTCCGGGTGTATGAGCCATTCGCCGAGGGGGCCATCGTTGGTCAACAACAGGGCGCCCTCACTGTCCATGTCAAGGCGGCCGACGGGAAAGACCCATGAGGCGAAGGCGGGCAGGATATCGTATATGGTGGGACGGTTGCCTTGATCGATGCGGGTCGTCAGGAAGCCGGCGGGTTTGTGAAAGAGGATATATATTTTTTCCGGCGGTGGCGCGACAGGCTGATCATCGAGCGCGATGACATCGTGCTCGAGATCGACCCAGGCGTAAAGGTATGTTTCGATTCGGCCGTTCACTTTGACACGGCCATCGAGAATCCACTGACGCGCCTGATTTCTTGAACCACTCCCCTTTTTACTGAAGGCACGTACGAGTGTGACCCGGGTTCCGGGTGGGGCCCCTTCATGCTTGTGGTGTGCTGCCATCTCTTTGACGATTTCTTCTCAGCGTGTGATAAAGTTTAATATACAATGAAATAATCACCGGAACAACGAGAAAATCTCTTTGAAAAGAATAAATTATTTTGTATTTTTCGCTGTATTTCTGCCGGGCGGGACCTCATGGATCTGCAGGGGCCCCAGGATGCGGTGGTGTGGTGAACCTCCTTGCCTCACAACTCTATGCAAACTCGTAAAATTCAATCACCACGGCTGGTGGTCAGCGATGCGCGGGGTCATATTTTTGAAATCCCCGGGCTCGAAATGGTCGGCAGGCAACTGCTCTTTGCCGGCAGGCTGGAGCAGGAGGATATCATTCCCCTGCCCTTCGGTAGCGCGTTGTTTCATCTGCCCGACCGGCATCCGCTGGCCTATGATCCCCGCAAGAGACGCATCATCACCCTGAGGCAGTATGAGGGGCGGGAGGTCTTTGCCGTGGGTGGATTCATGGCGCCGGCCTACACGCAGACGCATCTCGCGGCCTATGAGACACACGCCGGCGCCGTTCGTCTGCCGCTTTTTGCCTACAGTGCGGTGGGGTGGCAGCGCAATGATTTCTGCGTCAGCGGATTTCGTGTGGATGCGGATGTCCGCCAGGACCCGGCGCTCTTCAACCAGGATTTGATCGAACGGCAGGCGCAAAGCATGCTGCAGCGTCATCCGCAGAATCGCCTGGTCGCACATGTGGTGGAAAAATGCGTACGCTGTTATGGATGTCCTGCAGCGCAAAATTTCGTCCTCGGCCGCTGGGAGGCGCCTCTGCCCACCAGTCCGATCTGCAACGCCCGCTGCGTCGGATGCATCTCAAAGCAGCCGGAGCAGGGTGTGGCGGTGACCCAGGATCGGCTTGCGTTTGTACCCACACCCGAGGAAATTGCAGAAATGGCCGTGCCCCATCTCGAAGAAGCGCCGCGGCCGATCGTCAGCTTTGGCCAGGGATGCGAAGGCGAACCCCTGCTGCAGGGGGATACCCTGGAACGCGCCATCCGCTTGATACGCCAACGCACCGGCAAAGGGACCATCAACCTCAACACCAATGCTTCCCGGCCCGATGTGGTGGAGCGTCTGTGTCAGGCGGGATTGGACAGCATTCGCGTCAGCCTCAACAGCGCGCAACCTCATTTTTATGAGGCCTATTATCAGCCGCGGGGCTACGGTTGGGAAGAGGTCTGCGCGAGTCTGCGCAGCGTCCGTTCCTTCGGGCGCTGGATATCATTGAATTATTTCATCTTCCCGGGTTTCACGGACCAACCCGAAGAGATGGATGCCCTGCAGCGATTGATTGACGGATATCATATCGATTACATCCAGATGCGCAATCTGAATATCGATCCGGAATGGTACATTGAAGCGCTGGACCTGAAGCGATATCGGGAGCCGGGCATGGGCATTCGCGCCTGGCAGCGGCAGATGCAGCGCGCCCATCCCTGGCTGCGATTTGGCTATTTTAATCCGCCGCGTGAAGATTGGACGGCAGCTCACCAGAAGTGAAGCAGGCATGATCTGTCGATATGAGGCAAAGACCTGTTTGTTTGTTCCGTAAAGGTTGAATCTATGAAAAACTTTCATCCACCGCCGGCCATAAAGATGCTGCTCCTCCTGATAGTGCTGCTATCGGCCGCTTTCTGGGCGCCGAATCCCCCGTATATCGAAGATGCGGTCACCCGGAGCGCCGCGTCAGGTTTTGGCATACACATCCCGCCCGGCCGCATCGTCTTTGAACCCTTCCTCGGTCCACTGCTCTTCTTTTTGCGCGCCGATCAGGCGCTGCTGGTCTATCTTTTTTTGGCTTTCTGGAGCATGGTCGCTTTTCTTGCCGGCCGCATGCTGCACGAGAAGCGTACTCGCAGCCGCTGGAGTGATGCCATTCGCACAGGCTTTGCCCAAGGGGTTCTGTGGCTGCCGGTCATTCTCATCCTCTTTGTCGCCACCATGCTTTTTATACTCTTCTCCCCATTGCCGAGCAATACCATCACGCATAACGATCCCGATGTGGTACTGGTCAATTTTCACAGCCACACCTATAACAGCCACGACGGCGTCATTTCGCCGTGGAGATTGATCGACTGGCATGAGCGCAATGGCTTTGATGCCTTTTTCCTCACCGAACACAATCATCACACCATCACGCTGGAGCTGGCGCAGCAGCAGATCGATTCGCTCCTGCCTCCTGCCCCCCTGCTTCTGGTCGGGCAGGAGTATTCCGGCAGTAATCATCTGCTTTTACTGGGATTGATCAGGCCTTTCAATTCGAAGGATTATTCGGACCAGGCGGCCATCGACACCGCGCACGCACACGGTGGTGCGGCCGTGCTCGCCCACTGGTTTGCGCCGGGCAAGCGGACGCGTCCGCTGATGCATTACGTGACGGCCGGTGTGGACGGATTTGAAATCGCCAACCAGGCGGAAGGGATCTATTATCCAGGCCGCTACATGCAGCAGCTTCATACGGTCGCCCGGGAACAATCCCTTTTGCTGATCGGTTCCGTCGACTACCATGGGTATGGGCCCGCCTGTTTCGCCTGGAATGCGCTGCACATTCCCGGCTGGAGAACACGGTCGCGGAGCGATCAGAGTGAAGCCATCATGGACCTGTTGCGCAGCAGGGATCAGTCGAGGCTGCAGGTGCTGCTCTATCGCGATCGCGAGCGCATCGCGTCCGGACTGGAATGGCTGAGTCCGTTCATCACGGTTCTGGATTACTTTCGCTCATTGAATCTGTGGCAGATGCTCTCCTGGCTGTTATGGTTCGTCGTGCTGCGCCTGTCCCTCTATTTTGCGCCGCGCATCCCCGATCAACTGCGGCTGCGGTATCAGACGCGCGATATTCTGGCCATTGCCGGTGCGGGAGCGGCGACAATCACCCTGCTCTTCGGTTTGTGGATGCTGGCACAAACCCCCTTGCTCCTGGATGAAAATAGAGTCTTTATGGAATATGGCGCCTGGTTGACCGCCCTGGGCACGATCCTGTTTTTTTATTGTATAAATCTGTTGAGAAAATTGAAAAAAATGCAGCTTTTTTAAAAAGTCGTTGCGCAAAACAAAACCACTGCCCGTAATAATAGAAAACATCTAATCAGAAGGCATCTGAAAGATCAGTGTGAGGTCATCAATGGAAATCACCGAGATCAGCATCAGGCTCAGGAATGAAAGCAAGCTGAAAGCCTTTGTCAATGTCACCTTTGACAACCAGTTCGCCGTCAAGGGCTTGAAAATCATTCTGAGCAAAAAAGGGTTGCTGCTGTGCATGCCCTCGCGCAAATCCGAGGACGGAATGCAACGCGACATCGCTCACCCCATCACCAAAGATTTCCGCAACAAGCTGGAACACGAGATACTGGCCGAGTATCAACGCGTCGAAAAACGCGCCGAACGCGGCGAACTCGTCTACGATGAATCCGGCAACGAAGAATGGGCTTACGTAGATGACGAACTTTAACTGCAGCTAACTTTTCTTCGAGGAATCCACGGTCATGGTAGTGGACGCCTCCACGAAGCGAACCACAGCAGGATTTCTGCCCACCAGTAAAGGAGCGGCACTGCCGCCTGTGCACCTGGGGCCTGATTCCTGCATCGTTCGCTTTTTTTATTTTGCGCTCCCGGCCTGCGGGCTGCTGACGCCGCCCCTCTTTTTTCCTTCCCCTCCCCCCTTGATGAGAAAAAAGCCATCCCCTTCATCGGCGCCGCTTCTTGCCACAGGAGATGGTTCACGAAACAAATCCGCCACCGCTGCGTAGTAATAAAAAAACACACGCAGCGGCGACTCCATCTCGCCACACAAATAAAATGGTAATGATCCTGTAAAGCACTCCAGGGAGGAATCATGCGTATTCGCTATTTAATCTCCACCATGCTCAGTGTTTTCCTTGCAGCAGGAATAGCTGCAGCGGACATTGAAAGCGCCATAGAACGTCAATTCGCCGTCAAGGACGGCGGCCTGCTCACCATCGATTCGGATCTGGGCAGCATCGAAGTGACGGCTGGTGCGAGTGACAAAGTGGTCTTGACAGTACATCAGACGGTGGACGCCCATTCTCCCTCCACGGCTGACAAATATCTGCGCGATCTCAAACTCGACTTCAATCAGGCGGGCAACACGGTGACGGTCACCGCCCGTTATAAACACGATTCATGGCTGAAATGGAACCAGCGCCGTATCAAACTGCGTTTTGTGGCCCAGGTGCCGGCGCTCTTCAATGTTGATTTAAAAACCGCGGGCGGCAGCATATCCGTTGCCGATTTACAGGGTGAAGTGATCAGCAAAACATCCGGCGGCAGTCTCAAATTTGGCCAGATCACAGGCCCCGTATCAGGAAAAACTTCCGGCGGCAGCATCACACTGGCAGGCTGCAAAGGGAACGCGGTACTCAACACTTCAGGGGGCAGCATCAACGTCGGACGCGTAGAGGGCGAAGTACAGGCCAAGACGTCGGGCGGATCGATCACGATTGAAAAATCCAAAGGCAGCGTGACGGCATCGACATCCGGCGGCGGCATCAAGGTCGAGGAAGTATACGGCGATATCGATGCCGCCACCTCGGGCGGAAGCGTCTCGGCGACGATCCAGGAGCAGCCGGCCGCTCCCTGCCGCCTGAGCACTTCCGGAGGCAGTGTCAATGTCACCCTGGCGCCCCACATCAAGGTGGATGTGGACGCCTCCACCAGCGGCGGCCGCGTACGCACCGATTTTGAAATGAGCGTCCAGGGTGAAATCAGCCGCTCTCATCTGACGGGCAAGATCAACGGCGGCGGCCCCCTGCTGCGTCTCCGCACCAGCGGCGGCAACATCAACATCCATAAAACCGCCAGCCATTGATGCGATCCTCGTAAAAGCCACAAGGCTGCCCGCTGTCGGGCGGCCTTTTTTTCTTCCCCATCCTTGTTTCGCGGTCTCCGTTCACAGCTGGCCCATGCGCGTGGGGCCTTTCCGGAGCGCGCCGCTGTGCACCCACGGAACTCTCAACGACGGAACGTGACCGTTATCAATAAATCAGACTTTTTCACATCCAATAAAAAACAACTGCTTGCAATTATCTCAATTTGTGCTATATTATGCTCGACTTCATCAGGGGATGCGATGATCTCTGCGGAGGCGGGCGTCCCTGTTTTCACTTACATCCATAGCCGGAACTGCCATACCATGGGGCACCATGGTTTTCTATTTTATTCTCGGGAGGCGTCATGAAAAAACTGATCCTGCTGGTATCCATCCTGGCCATGGCCGGGTGCAGCAGCAAACTGGTGCGTTTTGAACAATATTCCGTAGCCATGAACCTCAAGGTGGAAGAAGACAGTACCGTGTACCTCGGCGAAGAGGACCAATTCAACGGGGTGCTGTTCCTGCAACCGATCCTGGACGCGGAAAATATGATGATCCATGAAGTGAAGGTGATCCAGAATTACGGCCGTTATTTCCTCTGCGCGGAGCAATTCAAATATGTATGGGAGATCGAACCCCGCGGCGACGGCGTCAGCGGCAAATACAAGGCGATCGATGTCACGCCGGAAGACAAGACCGATGTACTGCGCAATGTCAGTTTTACGCGTTATGGAAATCCGGATAAAGCGTGCATCCGCTTCCGCTTCAATGGCAAAGAGGTCTTTATCGACAAGAAAGGTGGCTTGAATGAAGTGTGCAAATAAATGGGGGTTATGCCTGTTCATGCTGTGGACACCCCTGCTCCACAGCCAGGATATCGAAACGTTCTACGAACAGGCCAAGGCAGCGCTCAAGGCCGCGGATCATCAAACCGCGCTGCAACGCGTCGAGGTTGCCAAGAAAACCATCAGTGAGGATCCGAGACTCGATCCCAATGGCGTCTTTATGAAAAAACTGCTTCCCCTCGTCGAAGTCAATGGCCAGAATATGGCGGCCATCATGCTCGCGCTCGAGGAGCTCTATCAGACCGCACAGGAAGGTATCACTTTTCCCGATTTGAGTCCGAACCTCGAATCGGTTGGAAAGTACTATGAACAGGCCAGGGAAGCCAGCGAAGAGCTGATGCGCAGGCGGGACGAGGTGCTGGCTTCACGCGAACTGGCGCCTGAGTACAAGGGTGCCCTGTACCAGGCGCCCATTCTCGCCCGAATTGAGAAGCTGGCCTCGACAGGCATCATGGAGAAACTGACCGGTAAATTTTCCGAGATGGTCGGGGTTCTCACCGACTCGCTCGGTGCGGTGGACAACCGCTATAAAATGGCCGAAGTGCGCATGCAAAAACTGGTTAAATCTTCCGCGGCCAACAAATCAGAGATAGACAAGGTCAAGAAAGAGATCGCCAGACTCTCCGAAGAGCGGCTGAGCTACATCAACACCATCTCGGAGATGCTCGCCGGTGAAGCCAGCGCCGAGAAAGAACCCATCCGTGTCGCGCTGACCGATAATCAGGTGGACGACGTCTTTCGCGGCGTCATCCAGTCGGAGATCAGCCGGGTCCAGAGCGCCACGGACGTCGATTCGACGGCCTTCAAAAACATGCTGAATAATTATGAGCGCATCCAAAATTACAACCGCATCTTTGCGAGAAACAGGATAGCGCCCGATCAATCGGCACTGCTGGCCAGTTATGAAGCGGCCCTGAAAGCCGTCAAGATCAACGAGCCATCCAGAAAAATCAACTGGACGATAATCTATGTGCTGCTGGTCATCGCCGCCTTGATCCTGTTGCTGTTGCTGTATCGGTTTGGAGCGGGTAAAAAGACCACGGCGAAAACGACTTTTTGAACATTCGCGCGCGCGCTGCAGCCCGGCATGATGACATGCCGGGCTTTTTTTTATGCCTGCCGATATCCGCGGCGCGATCCGGAAGCGTGAGCGACGGCTGCGTCACTTCGTCCTTTGGCTGCTGTCTGCGGCGCGGCTTGCAGGCCATCAGGCATCGCGCCAGGAGGCGGCGCCGTACAGCGCCCGGCACCGCCTGCTCACGGCTGTTGCAGCGCCCGCTGCAGATGACCCTGCCAGCACCGATACGCCGCGGCGGTCGCCTCAATGAGTTCACGCCGGGGATGGATCGTTTCCAGCACGCGCAGATGGGTGAAGGCTTGCGCAAAAGAGGCATAGTATCCGGCGCCCAGTGCCGCGCCGCGCGCCGCGCCGGCGGCGCCGTCGGTGTCGTAAAGCTCGATGGTCGCGCCGGTGAGATTGGCCAGGGTTTCGCGGAAAATCGGGCTCAGGAACAGATTGGTCTTGCCGGCGCGGATGGCGCTGATGTGCAGCCCCATCTCCTTCATGATGTCGATGCCATAGGCGAAGGAAAAGGCGATCCCCTCCTGAGCGGCGCGGAAGAGGTGCGCGCGGCTGTGGCGGTTGAAATCGATGCCGAGGAGATGGCTGCCGATGTTGGCGTTTTGGAGCACCCGTTCGGCGCCGTTGCCGAAGGGCAGGACGCTGATGCCCTCCGCCCCGGCCGCCACACCCGCGGCCAGTTCATTCATCTCGTCATACGACAGGCCGGCGCCGAAATTCTTGCGCATCCAGGCGTTGAGAATGCCGGTGCCGTTGATGCACAGCAGCACGCCGAGACGTGTCTGCGTCTCGCTGTGGTTGACGTGGGCGAAGAGATTGACGCGCGAATCGCGGTCGTGGCGCACCTGGTCGATCACGCCGTAGACCACGCCCGAAGTCCCCGCCGTCGCCGCGATCTCGCCGGGATTCAGAACATTCAATGAAAAGGCGTTGTTGGGCTGGTCGCCGGCGCGGTAGGAGACGACCACCCGGTCAGACAATCCCAGTTCCCTGGCCACCAACGGATCGATTTGGCCCTGCACCGCAAAGGTGGGTACGGCCGGTGCGAGCAGATCGGGATCGATGCCGTAGACGGAGAGGAGCTCCTCCGAGAGCCGCCCCTGCTGGAAATCCCAGAAAATGCCTTCCGAGAGGCCGGAGACCGTGGTGGCGATTTCGCCGCACAATTTCATGGCGATGAAATCGCCGGGCAGCATCGCTTTGTGGATCTTTTTATAGATGTCGGGTTCATGCTCCTGCACCCAGCGCAGTTTGGAAGCGGTGAAATTGCCCGGTGAATTGAGGAGATGCTGCAAGGCTTTTTCGGGGCCGATCTGTTTGAAAGCCTGATTGCCGATCTCGACCGCGCGGCTGTCGCACCAGATGATGGCGGGGCGCAGCACCTGTTGGGCGCGGTCAACCAGGACCAGTCCGTGCATCTGATAGGAGATGCCGATGGCGGCGATGGCCGCGGCATCGATGCGCGTGTCGCGCAGCAGCTTTTGCGTCAGGAGTTTGGCAAAGTCCCACCACTGTTCCGGATTCTGTTCCGCCCAACCGGGGCGGGGCGAGGAGATCGCCATCTCGACCGGCGGATGGGCACCCCGGGCGACGAGGACGCCTTTGTCGCAGTCGATGATGGCGCATTTTATGGAGGAGCTGCCGATGTCATATCCCAATGCATACATAAGGGGGCCTCGTTCTCTGTGAATTATTAAATCGGTTTAAATTTTCAATTTCAGGAGCTGCAAAATAAAGAATCCCGCGGCGAAAATCAAGAAAAAGATCGAATGGACGAGAAAAATTGTTGCATTCGTGTGCAATTATTATTACATTTCTAAAATCATCGAAATGACTATGGGAGTTAGCAAGATGTCCGAACCCATCGATGTCCTGAAGGCGTTATCCGATTTTGGCAGGTTGCGCATCCTCAAGATGCTGGAAATAAAAAGTCTGTGCGTCTGTGAAATTACCGAGTTGCTCGGCCTCGCCACTTCGACGGTCTCTTCGCACCTCAACGTGCTGAAAAATGCGGATTTGATCCAGGATGAGAAAGAGGGCAAATGGATAAACTACAAATTGGCGCCCGCCCCCCCGCCCTTCTTCCAGGAAATTTGGCCCCTTATTTCCAGACATCTGGACCCAAATCGCCAGATCCTGGAGGACCGGAAAAAGGTGGGTTCCGTGGACCGGCATAAAATATGTGCGGCGGTTTGATGCTGCAAGCAGAAAGGTTGGCAAATCCGTATGGACTGGAAAAAAGAATATAAAGCGTTGCTCTGGATCATTGGCGCTTTCCTCCTGCTCTACTATCTGCCCATCGGAACCAGGCGTTTTGACAATGCGGTGCTGGAGGCTTTTCACCTCGTGAAATGGTACGCGCGCGAGCATGTGCTGCTCTGCCTGGTGCCCGCCTTTTTCATCGCCGGCGCCATCGGCGTCTTTGTCAGCCAGGAGGCGGTGATGAAGTACCTCGGCCCCCAATCGAACAAATTCCTCGCCTATGGCGTCGCCTCGGTCTCCGGCACCATATTGGCCGTCTGTTCCTGCACGGTACTGCCGCTCTTTTCCGGGATTTACACCATGGGCGCGGGATTGGGACCGGCGACCGCATTCCTCTATTCCGGACCGGCCATCAACGTGCTCGCCATCATCCTCAGCGCCCGCATCCTCGGTCTCGAGCTCGGCCTGGCGCGCGCCATCGGCGCCATCGTCTTCGCCGTGATCATCGGCCTTCTCATGCACTACATCTTTCGCAAGGAAAAAAAGGCGGACGACGAGGGCCCCGCCTCTATCGAGGGCAGTGTCGCCGGGCGGCCTTTGTGGCAAACCACCCTCTATTTCGCCTTCCTGATCGCCATCCTCGTCTTTGCCAACTGGGGAGAGGCGTCGGAAAAGAGCGGCTTCTGGCATGCGGTCCACGCCCTCAAATGGACCCTGACCGGTCTCAGCGCGCTTGGTCTTGTTGTGGTGCTCGGATTGTGGTTCAAACTCAGCTGGCAGCGGCTCCTGCTGGCGGCTGCGCCGGTGATTCTGCTTCGCCTCTTCTCCGCCGCCACGCCGGTGCTCCTTTTTGCGGTCGGGTCGATCGGTCTTGCTCTCATAACAGCGACGGACAAAGGCGAAGCCCGTGAGTGGTTTGCCGCCTCGTGGGATTTCGCCAAGCAGATTTTGCCCCTGCTGCTGATTGGGGTCTTCATCGCCGGTGTGCTGCTGGGCCGCGTCGGACAGGAGGGCCTCATCCCCTCGCAGTGGGTCAGCCAGGCGGTGGGCGGAAACTCACTTTTCGCCAACTTTTTCGCCTCGATCTCCGGGGCCTTTATGTACTTTGCCACGCTGACCGAGGTGCCCATTCTGCAGGGACTCATCGGCAGCGGCATGGGCAAAGGCCCGGCGCTGGCGCTGCTGCTGGCAGGCCCCGCCTTGTCGCTGCCGAGCATGCTGGTGCTGCGCTCGGTCATGGGCGGCAAAAAGACGCTGGTTTTCATCTGTCTGGTGGTCATCATGGCCACCATCACGGGGCTGTTGTTCGGTTGGCTGTTTTGATTGTTTGATCGCTGAATACATCATTAACACAAAGGACTTGAAAGATGAAAAAACTGCAAATTCTCGGCATGGGATGCCCCAAATGCAACAAACTGCAGGAGATGACCGAGCAGGCGGCCAGGGAACTGGGCATCGAATACGAGATCATCAAAATTAATACCATTGACGAGATCAAGAAATTCCGCATCATGATGACGCCGGCTTTGGCGGTTGATGGGGTCGTCAAGGTCTACGGCCGTGTTCCCGGCCTCGATGAANNGCCGCCGTGCAGCAGGGCTCGTCCTGCTGCGGCGGGGGACCCGACTGCTGCGGCGCAACCGCTCCGGCCACAGAGTCGGCGCGACTCGGCTATTCGGCGGAGGAAATGGAAGCTGTGCCGGCAGGCGCCAACCTGGGACTCGGCTGCGGCAATCCACAAGCCATCGCCGCGCTCAAACCGGGCGAAGTCGTTCTCGATCTCGGCAGCGGCGCCGGATTCGATTGCTTCCTCGCCGCGCGGCAAGTGGGCGACAAGGGCTATGTCATCGGTGTGGATATGACGCCGGAGATGGTCGCCCAGGCGCGCACCAACGCCCGGCAGGGCGGCTACGATAATGTCGCCTTCCGTCTCGGCGAGATCGAAGCGCTGCCGCTGGGTGATGCGCGGGTGGATGTGATCATCTCCAATTGCGTCATCAACCTGGCGACGGACAAGTCCGCGGTTTTCCGTGAAGCCTTTCGTGTCCTCAAACCGGGCGGGCGCCTTGCCATTTCCGATGTGGTGGCCACGGCGGAGTTGCCGCTGGAGTTGCGCCTCAATCTCGATCTTTATGCCGGCTGCGCCGCGGGTGCGCTGACGATTCGCGAAATGGAACTGCTCCTGGCGGAGGCCGGATTCGTCCGGATTGAAATCAGCCCCAGGGATGAGAGCCGCACCTTCATCCGCGAATGGGCGCCGCAGCACAACATCGAGGCGTACATCGTCTCGGCGGCCATCACGGCCGTTAAACCACTGTGAAACAGTGCGGCACTCATTCCAGTTATGGAGCATAAAAATTGGGCACTGCCAATAAATTGTCGTTCATGGACCGTTACCTGACCCTGTGGATATTCCTCACCATGTTCACAGGGGTCCTGCTTGGCTGGCTCTTCCCGGGCATGGCCGGCTTTTGGGATCAGTTCAAATCCGGGACCACCAACATCCCCATCGCCATCGGACTCATCCTGATGATGTACCCGCCGCTGGCCAAGGTGCGTTATGAAAAGTTGGGCAAGGTTTTTCGCAATTATAAAGTACTCGCTCTTTCCCTGGTGCAAAACTGGATTGTCGGTCCGATCCTGATGTTTTTTCTCGCCATTCTTTTTCTGCGCGACTATCCCGAATATATGGTCGGGCTTATCCTCATCGGTCTGGCCCGCTGCATCGCCA
>DCUM01000072.1:0-7559 GCA_002327255.1 bacterium UBA2214
CGATCTCGTCCAGGTCCTCTTTGCTGAATTCGAGATTGGCCAACGCCCCGAGGTTGTTCTCCAGTTGCTCCACACTGCTGGCGCCGATCAGGGCCGAGGTCATCTGCGGCAGCCGCAGTATCCACGCGATGGCCATCTGCGCCAGCGACTGCCCGCGGCCCTGCGCGATGGCGTTCAATTTTCTCACCCTGGCCAATTTGTCGTCGGTGATCTGCGCCGGGCGCAGAAAGCCGTGGGGTTTGCCGGCGCGCGAATCCTCCGGGATGCCGTTGAGATAGCGATCGGTCAGCAAACCCTGCGCCAGCGGCGAGAAGGCGATGCAGCCGATGCCTTCCTGCTCCAGCACAGCGGTGAGCCCGTTTTCGATCCAGCGGTTGAACAGGTTGTAGACCGGCTGATGGATGAGGCAGGGCGTGCCCAATTCGCGAAGAATTTTCACCGCCCGGGTGGTCATTTCCGGCGAATAGTTGGAGATGCCGGCGTAGAGCGCCTTGCCGCTGCGCACCGCCTGGTCCAGCGCTCCCATGGTTTCCTCGAGCGGCGTATCGGGATCGGGGCGGTGCGAATAAAAGATATCGACATATTCCAGCCGCATGCGCCGCAGACTCTGATTCAGGCTGGCGAGCAGATATTTGCGTGAGCCCCACTCCCCATAGGGTCCCGGCCACATCAAATAGCCCGCCTTGGTGGAGATGATCAACTCGTCGCGATACGATTTCAGATCCTGGGCGAGAATCTTGCCAAAGTTTTCTTCTGCGGATCCCGGCGGCGGGCCATAGTTGTTGGCGAGATCGAAATGAGTGATGCCGCGGTCGAAGGCGCGGTGGATGATCGCCCGCCCGGTCTCCAGCGTATCGACGCCGCCAAAGTTGTGCCACAGTCCCAATGAAATAGCCGGCAATTTCAGACCGCTGCGGCCGCAGCGGCGATAGGTCATTTCATCATATTTTTGCAAAGCCGCCTGATAGGTCATGGAGGAGTCTCCTGTTTTATTTTCGCGGCACGAACCGCGTGCTCATTTCGATGCGCATGCCCTCCCCATGGGGCGTGAGGGTATAGTCCAGTATATAAAAACGGTTGTCCGCATATAATTCCTGCTTGCGCTGCAGGAGATACTCCAGCAGCGCGTCCATCTGTTCCCTGCCCGATTCGGGTATCTGCGCCACCACTTCCGCGCGCAGTCGTTTCTGCTCGGCCGGTTTCTCCAGACTGAGATTCCAGGCGAGGATGGCCCAGGAGACGGCCTCTTCGCGTTTGCCATAGGTCTCGCACTGTTCGAGCATCGGCTGGGCAAACGCGACGATGACGTTCGCCAGATCGGAGGAGGCGACCCCATAGCGCGCAAAATCGGGCGTCGCATCGTTTTCAGCGGACGGCATGTCGTTCATAATCACCTTTAAAAATGGGGTCGGACCAAGATTAATTAAATAAAAACAATATATTATAAATAGGGTCAAATCAAAGCAAAGTATAAAAATCAACGGGTTAACTGCATTAAATAATCAAAAACGGCCCTGGAAGCCACTTTTCAACGAGTCAAAATGTCAAAATGGGGTCGGACCTAGATTAATTAAATAAAAATAATATGTTCAGAATGGAATCGGGCCGAAAACAAACAATAAAAATAATAGGTTAACTGCTTTAAAAAGGCTCAAAAACGGCTTTGGTGGCTCTCTTCTCCCAGGGGAAAACGGCTTCTAATCGGCCTGACGATCTTGATCATGATGTTTCCGATTGTGTGCTGCGATATTGATTATTCCCGGAAGTTTTTTTGCGCCAAAAAACACGGCTTCCAAAGCTAATTTAATGGATTGTACTGAATTTAAAATAAATGATATCAGTAAATTAAGTTGGTACGACCCCCATGCAAAACGGCTTCTAATCGGAATGACGATCTTGATCATGATGTTTCCGATTGTGCGCTGCGATATTGATTNNCCCATGCCGCAGCGGCAGCGCACGGCGCCGCTCCAGCTCATCGCGCACGGATTTCATCTCCGCAATGGTCGCCTGGGTGCGCTTTTTCTGTGGCGCCCGCTCCAGCTCCGTCAACCGCCGCTTCAAAAGGCTGTCGGAGAGCAGAATATACTGCGGATCGTGGGCCAGCTCGTGCAAAAACGGACTCAAAGCCTCAGCCGGCGCGGTCACCAGAAGGTGGTGGCTGGCGCGGGTCGCCCCGACATAGGCGACGCGGCGTTCTTCTTCCAGTTCGACTGTTTCATGCAATCCCGGCCAGGCGAGGTTGTATAGAACCACCTCTTTGAACTCCCGGCCCTTGGCCGCGTGGATGGTGGAGAGATGCACGCCGGCTCTCCCGGCGTCAGGTGTCACTGCGGCATTCCTGTGCTGCAAGCCTTCATCGAGAAATTTAAAAAAATCCGCCACCGAGTCATAGGCGTTGGCTACCGAGATAAACACATCGAGGAGAACATCCATTCCCGCCTCATCCTGTGCCGTCATCCGGTTTTCCTGCTGCTGATAAAACGCGCGCAGACCGATGATATCGGCGAGCAGGGCGATCACTGCGCTGGTCGATTTGCCGCGCGCGATCTGTTTTTTGACATTGTGCAGATCGCCGGCAAAAAGCTGCAGATTGTCGCGCATCCATTCGGTCATCTCTTCGCATCGGGAGGCCACCTCGATGTCGTCCCAGGTCTCCATGGCCAGGATGAATTGATTGGTGAAAAATTTGTTGGGCCGTTTGAGGATGCGCGTCAACCACTCTTTGGGCGCGGCCTGCGGATCGAGCAGGACGCCGAGGTAGGCGTGCAGGTCGCGGCCGACCGGGGTCTGTGCCAGCGAGGCGCCCCCCACCGGCTCATGGGGGATGCCCCTGGCGTCGAGCAGGATGGCGATGACGTATTTATAGGCATGATAGCGGAAGAGCACGGCGCACTCGTTCCACGCCGCCTGATGGTGTTCGTGCTGTTCCGCGAGCCAGGATGCCGCATTCTGTGCCTGATGCCACAGCGAGTCCGCGAGATGGAACGCCACCGAACCCTCCGCCGCGCCCGGAACGGCGTTCATGGTTTTGGCGACGCGATGGTGGTTGTTGCGGATGAGCCAGGCGGCATGACGCACAATCGCCTGACTGGAGCGGTAATTGGTGGAGAGGGTGCAGTCGGTTGCCCCGGCATAGCGCCGGGGAAATTCGAGGATATGGCGGATATCGGCGCCGCGCCAGCCATAGATCATCTGGTCGTCATCCCCGACGACAAAGAGGTTGTTGCGCGGCAGGGCGAGCAGCTGCATCATCAGCAGCTGCGCGCGGTTCAAATCCTGGAATTCGTCCACCAGAAGATATTCAAAACGCTGCTGCATTTCATGGCGCAACCCCGCGCGCTCGAGCAGCAAGCGCACCGCCCAGTAGATCATGTCGTCAAAGTTGCAGAATTTGTGCTGCTGCTGCAGCTGCAGGAAGGTGGAAAAGACCGGCGCAAACGGCAGCGTCTTTTCTTCGAGCTCGACCTCTATGCCCTCCAGGGGGGGGAGATCCATTTTGCAGGTGCTCAGCGCCGCGAGGAAGGGTTCGAGCATGTCCTGATTGCGCCGCGGCGGCAGTTTGTAGTGCTTTTCCACCGCCTGCTGCATGAGGCGGCGCAGACGGTTCTCCTCCTCCTCGGCGCGATAGCTCCAGCCCTGGACCGTGCGAATCCATTCATACCCCAGACCATGAAAAGTGCGCACGACAACGCCCGCCTGATGCAGCCGCCGCGCCACCGGCACACCGCGGCGCAGGAGGCGCTCCGCCATCTCATCGGCGGCCTTTTTGTTGAACGCCAGCGCCAAAATCCTCTCCGCGGCCACACCCTGGTTGACGAGGTGCATGATACGGTTGGTGAGGGTCTTGGTCTTGCCCGATCCCGCCGGCGCCAGGACACGGATGGGGCCGGCGCCGTGATCGACGGCGCGGCTCTGGCTCGCGTCGAGATCGGCATCGAGCTCAATCGCGCCTGGCGGCTGCGGCGCGGTTTGCAGCGGCGGCAAAGGATGCTTCCACAGAGCGCGCAGCTGTTCGAGATAGATTTCTTCCCAGATGCGGTCGAGGGATTCATGCAGCGATGCACTGGAGACATGGCCGTCATAGGCCTCGCGCGCAAGCGCGGAGAGAAAGCAGATGGGACGTCGCGTTTGCAGGAACGGCTGCAGGATTTGATGGAAGAGAGCGTCCAGAAGCGGTCTGAGCGGCGCGATGGCCAGATCCTGATAGAAAAGCAGATGCCGGGCAGCGGCGAGACGCTTGCGGTCGAACCGCTCCAGCCGCGAGGTGCGCAGAGCCGCGACCGGGATGCCCCCGAGCCGGCAGGCATCCCGCAAGGACTGGAAGTCTTGAAACGGGTGTCCAAAGCCGATGAAGCCCGGGGCGGGCGTTTCGCGCCGTTTCAGGCTCTCGATGTATTCAGAAAAGGTCACGTCCGGATCACCCTGGTGCGGGATCGCTGCCGTTTCATTTTACAGGATTGCGCAGCGCCCACAATTTGGCGAGGGATTTTTCCAGTGCAGGCGCCAGTCTGGCGAAATCGTCGGTCAGCTCCGGCTCGTTCTCGAGAATCACAAAGGGCACCTGGTGCCCCTTGATGGGCAGATAATCCCTGTGGCCGGAGATGATCTCTTCCCAATCGATGGTCTTGTAGAGCCGTTCCATTTTCTCGTCGGGCAGGCCGTGTTCGAGAATGCTGTCTGGGCGATCGGGATTGAAACGGCGGCGGTTTTTGCGTTTCGATTCCTCGTAACTCACATCGATGTAGAGAATGGCCGCGCGCTGCAGGATGTCATCGGAGAGATGTTCGAAGGCGGAGCGGTAACCGCCGTGTTCGGTGCCGCGCGAGAATTCGATCAACGTGGTGTGTTCGGCATGATAATCCGCATAACCGCGCTGGTGTTTCCTGTACTCCATGCTGATGCGTTCGATGAGCAGATCCCATTGATATTGATAGAGGAAATAACCGCCTTTGTCGGTATGCAACCGGGGTTTGTTCATGAGCTTTTCCAGAATGGCGTCCTCTTCGAACCACACCCACAGCATGGGAAAGTCGTCGATCATGTCGATGGCGCCGATGTGAAACCGTTCCGCGCGTTCGATGGGGGATGTTTTGGTGAGAAAATCCATGACCTCCGACTTGCCCGAGGCGGGCCGTCCCAGAAGGATCAAAATGTCAAAATGATTGCGAGCCATATCATCTCCATTTTATTTTATTAATTAGTGCGCTTTGCGTCTGGCATCGGGGAAGGCGTGCCAGATCTTGATGGCGAGTACGAGGCCGAGAATCGCGAAGGGGATCAGGAACGGCGGCCAGTAGTCCCAGTTCTGACTGGTGAGAAAGCCGAGCGAAAGGGACTGCAAACCGGTGCCCAGGTAAACAAAGCCATCGATCAGGCCCACTGCGGTGGCGGCGCCCTTCTGTCCGCCGAAATCCATGGTGGAGGTCCCGGAGAGCATGCCGTGCACGCCGATGACGCAGAGCGACATAAAGATCACGATGAATCCGAGGATGTAGGCCCGGGTATCCGCATGGGCGCCCTGCACCGTGGCAATATCCTTGACCTGGATGTGCAGGGATTCGTTCTTGTTTTTGTACTTGTTGAAGCGTTCGTAATCGGCCAGCTTGATGTCGGCGATTTTTGAGGCGGTGAGGGCGGCATCGTCCTCGGCCGTTATTTTCCAGTTGAGACTGTCCAGTTTATGGATGACAAATTTTTGCGCCACCTGCGTTTCGATCCATTCAATGGGGATGGGCTGTACGGCGGCGAATTTGGCGATCTGTTGGGGCTGGATGCGCAGGATGAGGTTCTCCTTGACGTCGCGGTTGGTGTTCGTCACAAAGGGCCACATCGCCAGGGTGCTGATGAGCATCAGGCCGTAGAGCAGGGCGGCGACGGGACCGCGACGCGAGCCGAAGACCTTGTCGGAGATGAAGCCGGCGAACATGCCGCCAAAGACGCCCGCCAGCATGAGCAGAAGCCCCCAGTTGGCGTTGATGAAAAAGTTGCGCGAATACCCCATATCGGCGGTGAAGATCAGATACCAGTGCATGATGCCGTTGCGCATGACGCCGGAGCACAACTCGATGACGGCGATGGTGATGAGAATTTTATTGGTCAGTACCTTGCGGATGATTTCACGGGTGGAGAAGTGGCGATCCGCCTCAGCGCTGGTGGCATCGCCGGTGTTGAAATCGGCAAACCCCGCTTCGGAGGGCTTGTCGCGCAGGACGAAAATATCCAGGAGTGTGAAAATGCCGAGGATGATGGCGGGCAGGAAAAAGACCCACCAGGTCTGATCGATGCCGCTGCCGCTGTCGATGGCGAGCAGCGCGCGCAAGCCCTGCTGCACCCAGCCGAGACTTTTCGGATTGGCGACCGTGGCATCGACGATCAGCTGACCCCAGTCAAAGGCGAAATAGAGGCCGAGGGAGATGAGGATGCCAAAGATGCCGCCAAAGACGCCGCGTTCGCGGATGTGAAACCAGTTGGAATTGACCTTGACGATGGCGACGGCGCCAAAGCTCTGGAAGTACATGTTGGCGGCGTAGAGGATCGAGAACCACAACACGAGGTTAAAGTGTATATCCCCGCTGAGCAGGAGGTAGGTGAGCACGCCCATGCAGATATTCATGATGGCCGAGCCGGTGGAACCGATGAGCATGGCGCGCTTGCCGCCGATGCGATCGGTGAGCGGCCCGTTGATGAGAAAGGCGAAGGCGTAGGTGATGGTGCCCGCGCCAAAGATGGCGCCGAAATCGGCCTTGGTCATCAATTCGCCGAGAGCGTTTTTCGAGACGGTCAGGTTGTAGCGGGCCATGTACAAAAAGGCGTAGGTCAATCCCAGCGGGAACCAGTTCAGAAAGCGGCGCAGACGGTAGGCCCGGCTGTGCAGTGGTTTGCCGTCGATCAAATCCATGTGAGACCTCTCCGTATTGATAGGGATGGTGACGTTAAACGCGTCGCTTAATATAAGCAGCCCGCCGCAGGATGTCAAGCAGGAAGTGTGAGGAACGGTATCACTTTTTGGAGGTGCGGGTGTGGGATAAAAAGGAAAAGCCCGGCAAGCCGGGCTTTTCCCCTGTGAGGAGACGGTCGGGATTCACAACAAGGTGGAATCCGACTTTGGGGGGGGTTCTTTATATCAAAAGAGATATGTCAATGGACTCTCTTGTGTTGTTGTCTTTTTCTGTTTTTGCTATTACAATATCCATGCCAATTGCGCCGCAAAAAGAATAAAAATCACCACATATTAATTATATTGAATTTAAATCTGATTGTGACAGAAGGGTGTGGCGAGCGTGTTGCTTTCCAGTGACAAAAGCTGGTGAAATGACCATATCTGACCCCACAATCTGGTCATTTCACCGAATGCTTTTCCGGTAAAAAAAAAGTGTGAATGGTTCCATTCACACTTTTTGGTGCCGAAGGTGGGAGTTGAACCCACACGGGCGTATGCCCACACGGCCCTGAACCGTGCGCGTCTGCCAATTTCACCACTTCGGCTTTTTAGCATATAAATATAAAGAATTTTCCCTTTTTTGTCAAGCTAATTATCGCGACAGCCGCAATACTCA
>DCUM01000072.1:7564-7727 GCA_002327255.1 bacterium UBA2214
TGACGGGGGGGAAGCCGGTATTGTGGGCGGACAAGAATGTCCGCCCTCCCATGAGTGAGGTATTACCGACAGCCGGGTCCGCCAAGGCACTCGCCTGGGAACACCCAATCCCGCCCGTTCACCCGCGTTTTTTTTCAGAGACGCCAACGGCGCCGATCTTTGG
>DCUM01000227.1:0-5164 GCA_002327255.1 bacterium UBA2214
AGGAGGGTGGTTATGCCATCGCCGATGTGTTGTTCGGCGATTACAATCCCGGCGGCAAACTGCCGGTGACCGTGCCCCGCTCCGTCGGCCATCTGCCCTGCTTTTACAATCACAAACCCTCGGCACGCCGCGGCTATGTCTTCGATGACATCAGTCCGCTCTATGCCTTTGGCTTTGGCCTGAGTTATACCACTTTTTCGTTCAGCAATGTGCGGCTGGAGAAAGACCCTATCGCCGTCGGCGAATCGACCAGCCTCCTGGTCGATGTCTGCAATACCGGCGATCGTGCCGGTCATGAAGTGGTGCAACTCTACATCCATGATCTCTACAGCTCGGTGACGCGCCCGGTGAAAGAGTTGCGTGGATTTGCCAAAATCTTTCTGCAACCCGGAGAGCGCAAAACCGTGACGATGGCCATCACCCCGGATGATCTCGCCTTCACGGCCTTTGACATGGTGCACACGGTCGAACCCGGCGCCTTCGAGATCATGGTGGGCAACTCATCGCGGGATGAAGATTTGACCAAAGTGATTCTCACCGTGCTCTAGGCGTCAGACGGAATTATTTTTAAAAATGCAGAATTGCTTTTCGGGCCAGATTTTTGATCATGGTTCGTTCGTTTATGCCTGGAATAAGTCAAAGTCCGGCAGACACCTGGAGATGATACCAAAATAGCGTTATAAAACAGACCACGAAGCCCTTGATGCTGGAGTTAAATGCGATGAAAAAAGAGCAGATACAAAGACTGCCGCTGCACGAAAAGATCGGCTACGGGTTTGCCGATGCCTCGGCAAATTTTGTCTTTCAGATCATGGTGATGTTTCAGGTTGGTTTTTATACGGACGTCTTCGGCATCACCGCCGCGGCGGCGGGAACCCTGCTGCTGGTCGGCCGCTTTTGGGATGCCCTGTTCGATCCCATCATGGGCTCCATCGCCGATCGCACCAACACCCGCTGGGGGAAATTCCGCCCCTGGGTATTGTGGACAGCCATTCCCTTCGCGCTGTTGTTCTACCTCACCTTCACCACGCCCGACTTTTCGCCCAGCGGCAAACTGATCTATGCCTATATCACCTACGTCCTGTTGATGACGGTCTATTCAATGAACAACACCCCCTATTCAGCGCTCAATGGCGTCATGACGGGCGATGTCAATGAGCGTACCAGTCTCTCCTCGTGGCGTTTCATCTTTGCCCAGAGCGCCACGATCCTGGTCCAGGGCTTTCTCCTTCTCATGGTCGCTTCACTGGGCAGGGGCAGTGCGCAGCAGGGGTGGTCTCATGCCATCGGCATACTCGCCGTGTTGAGTGTCGTCTTTTTTGTCATCACCTTCCTGAGCGTTCGCGAGCGCATCAAACCCAATCCCGAGCAAAAAGCCTCTTTCAGGAAGGATATAGCCGGCTTGGGGCAAAACAAACCCTGGCTTTCGATGTTCGTGCTGACGCTTTTCCTCTTCATCACCCTGGCGTTGTGGGGCAGCGCCATGTATTATTACTTTCACTATTACATCAGCATCGAGCACCTCTATACTTTCCTGCACGCCATCGGCATGGCGGCGCCTGCCGCAGGCGTCCCGCTGAGCGGCGGACAAAGCCTCCTGAATGCCATGGGGCTTCTGGCCAGACCGGACCTCAGCAATACGGCCATCATCGGATTCAGCCTCTTTAATATGGTGGGCACGATCCTGAGTCTGATCGGCATCATCCTTTCCAAACGGCTGACCATCATCTTCAGCAAAAAAGGAGTCTTTTTGGTTGGTTTGACGCTGACAGCGCTTTTTACCGCTCTGTTCTATTTCCTGCCCCGCAGCGCTGTCGGCGGCGCCTTCATTCTGAATATTTTGAAATCGCTGGCTTACAGTTTCACCATTCCGCTGCTGTGGGCGATGATGGGTGATGTGGCCGATTATGCGGAATGGAAGACGGCGCGCCGCTCCACCGCCTTCATCTTTGCCGGCATTGTTTTTGCCCTCAAGGCGGGATTGGGGTTTGGCGGCGCGATATGCGGCTGGCTGCTGTCGCTGTATGGCTATGTCGCCAACGTCGCGCAAAGTGACCAGGCGCTTTACGGCATACGCATGACGGCCAGTCTCTATCCGGCGATCACCTTCATGATCGGCGTCGTCGCGCTTTCGTTCTATGGCATCAGCAAAAAACTCAGCCTGCAAATCCAGGATGAGCTGGCGGAACGGCGCAAGGCATTTCAATACAAATAGCATATCTGTCTAAACCCGTTGGCAGGGCCTGCACAAACTCGGGCCAGGAAACAAAAAGAGGATGAACCGTATGAAACATTTTACCGGTCCTATTGAAAACAGACTCGGCATGAAAAACGCGTGCTCGGGCTGCTGGACGAGCGGCAAGGCCTGCTTCATCGCCGCGATATGGCTGCTGGGTATGGCGCAATTGGCGATGGCGGCCACCGGCGTGATCAGAGGGAAAGTGACGGACAGAGAGACCAAGGCTTCGCTGCCGGCCGCCAACATTATCGTCAAGGGCACCCGGATTGGCGCGGCCGCGGACCTGGATGGCGTCTTCACGATCCCCAATGCGCCCTCCGGGAAGCAGACTCTGGTGGTCTCCTATATCGGCTACGCCTCCGTGAGCGTCGATGTGACGGTTCCGGACGGCGGCTCGATCAAGCAGGATTTCCGGCTCACACCGATCACCTTGCAAGGCAAGGAATATGTGATCACCGCCCAGGCGCAGGGCCAGATGCAGGCCATCAACCAGCAGCTGGCGGAATCGCGCATCTCCAGCGTCGTCTCCGAGGCGCGCATTCAGGAATTGCCGGACTTTAACGCCGCGCAGGCCATCAGCCGCCTGCCGGGTGTCTCGACTCTGGAAAGCTCCGGCGAAGCCAACAAAATCGTCATCCGCGGCCTGGCGCCGCAGTACGTCGGGGTTCAAATCGAAGGCGTAAAACTCGCCTCCACCGGCAGCAGTCAGATGGGCGTCTCAGCCCTGGGTAATACATCGGGCGCCATCAACAACGACCGCAGCGTCGATCTCTCCATGGTCTCGCCCTACATGATCAAATCGATCTCGGTTTTCAAGGCCCTGACCCCGGACATGGACGCCAACTCCATCGGTGGCACCGTCAACATGGAACTGCGCGAGGCGCCCTCCGACCTGCATTACGATCTCATGTGGCAGCAGGGATATACGGCCAAGACCGAAAACCTCGGCAACTACCGCACGGTTGCTTCGGTCAGCACACGTTTCTTCGAAGAAAAATTGGGCCTCTATGTGCTCGGCAACGCCGAAAAATACGACCGCGATGCGGACAACATGAGCGCCGATTATTACCCCACCAGCAGCAAGATCGATACGGCCACCGGTTACCGTCCGGTGCGGGTGCGGAATGTGCCGCTGAACCGCCACATCGAAACCCGGCAGCGCTACGGCGGCAACCTGATCCTCGATTATAAATTGCCGTCCGGCTCCATCAAATCGGTCAACATGTACACGCGCCTGAGATCCGACTATCAGGATTACCGTACGGTATTGAACTATTTCGACAAGCTTCTCAATTTTACCTACCGCGAAGGCGTCAACAAAACCGATCTCAGCGTCAACTCACTGGAATTCAAATATGACTTTACGCGGTTCCTGGTGGATTTGAAATTTGCCAACACCTCTTCCAAAAACCATTTGCCCGAATCACCCTTCATGGAACTAAAGACGGGACCGGTCACAACAGGTGCGGTCACCGACAACACGATTCCCGAAGAGCTCAAAAAATTGTGGGCCTATCCGGGAGCGGATCAGGTCTATCTCGACAACATCAATCTCTTCAGCTCCCTGTACAAGGAGCGTAACACCTCCGTCACCCCGAACATCAAGGTGCCGTTCGCGCTGGGCAGAAATCTGTCGGGCTATGTAAAGCTGGGCGGCATCTACCGCCAGCAAAAGAACAGCAACGATCAACAAACACCCTACGCCAGCATTCGCTCGAGCGGCAGTTTCCAGACCGCGATGGTCAATGATCTGGCGCAGCGCTTTAACATCACCGTTGATCCTTCCACCGCCAAATTTGCGGCCTCCAATTTCACCGGAAGTCCGGATCTGACGCGGCCGTTTCTCAATGACGAGTACGGCAGCATCTACTGGGCCTGCGATCCCACCACCCTGGCGGATATGGCCAAGTATCTGGCCGATTCACCCCAATGGCGCGGCAAGGCGACGGGCGGAGCGGATGTCACCGGCGGATGGTACAGCGGCATGTTTCAGACGCTGGCCAATTCCTACGAATACGAGGAAGATTATTATGCCGGCTATCTGATGTCGGAAATCAATCTCCGCAATCTGATGATCATCGGCGGCGCCCGCTACGAAAACGCAGAATCAAAATACACGGCCTTTAACATGTTCGATATGCGCAACCCCGATGCGCAAAATTGCGACACCGTCATCGCCAGGCCCAAAAGCGAATTCTGGTTGCCCATGGTGCAGGCCAAATACGCCCCCTTCGGATGGGTCGACGTCCGTTATGCCTACACGCAGACCCTGGCGCGGCCGGACTACCATCAGATGTCGCCCAAAGTGACCTTCGACAGTCCGAGGATGAATGTCCGCGCCGGCAATCCCGATCTCAAACCGGCCCAGGCCTACAACCACGATGTCACGCTGACCTTCCACAGCAACAAACTGGGACTTTTTTCTGTCGGCGGTTTTCACAAAAAGATCGAGGGGTTCACCTATTATACCACCTACAAACTTCACAAGACGGCTGTATCCGAGGGTATAAAAACAATCAATGATTTTAACATCATGGGCGTGCAGCCAAACGACGGGGCCAATTTATACACCTATCTCAACAGTCCCCATCCGGCTTACGTGAAAGGCATTGAATTCGACTTCCAGACCCGGCTCTGGTATCTGCCCGCAGGGCTGGATGGCATTGTCCTGGGCATCAATTATACCGCCATCGAATCCGAAGCCACCTATCCGCTGCGCGACGATGTCACCAAATACCAGCCGAGACCCCTGCCGCCCATCACCACCACATTCGACAGCACGCGCATGGGGCGATTGATCTATCAACCCAATGATCTGATCAATGCCTACGTCGGCTATGAATTCAGGGGATTTTCAGCGCGCGTATCGTTCCTGTTCCAGGGCAATTCCGTCAGTTACGTCGGGGCTTTTCCTGAACAGGATGG
>DCUM01000227.1:5273-7692 GCA_002327255.1 bacterium UBA2214
GGCGTACGATTAAGACTGTAATTCTGCAACGATTCCCGAATGCATGGTTTTCGCTGACATCAATGCTTGTAATAGCCTCCCGGAGCAAGACAAACTCTCCGGGAGGAATCGTGAATTAAAAATCAATTCCCATTTATCATCCATCATACGATACAAGGAGGAGCGACTTATGAAACGTTTCGGTAGTGTTCTGATGTGCCTGTTGCTGGTGTCTGTATCCTTGTTTGCGCAGCAGAAGGATACGACCTATGTCAACGGCATGTACAGCGGCGGCGCTGAAGGCTCCCTGAACGTGGCCGTGCAGCAGGCCACCGCAGCCGGCAAGCTCTCCACGACCGTCTTCAAGTTGAAACCGTACGACTGGTATGTCGTGGACGGCACCATTGAAGTGCCCGCCGGGCAAACGCTCGAAATCGTGGCGCCGCCGGCCGGCTCAACCCAGGAATCGGCTCCACCGCAGATACTGTGGACAGCCAGCGGCAGCGTGACCAAAAATTTTCTCATCGCGGTCTATGGCAATCTGATCATGAAAAATATCTGGGTGCGCTTTGCCGATGCCGCCGGCATCCAGACCGGTACACCCATCGTCTTCGAAGGCGTCACCACCCCCCAGGGCGATGCGGTAAATCAGGGCATCTTTGAAAACTGCCTCTTTGAATGGATGCCCTGCCCGGCGGTGACCGCCTCCGGGGCGATCTGTGTCCGCTCCAAGCGCTTCCATGGCACCTTTAAAAATTGTTACTTCCGTAATTGCGTCGACAGGCACTTCATGTATTACGGCAGAGCCGTCTCTTTCCCCTATGACGTTCCGGGATATCATACCGATTATATCTCGTTCGAAAACTGCACCTTTGCCAACATGGGTTATGTCTACATGCAGGAAGGCACCAATTACGGCGATAACGTCCATTTCAACCATTGCACCTTTTACAACGTCGTGATGTTCCCACTGGAGAGCGGCTGGTGGTGGAAGCTCAATGTCAACAACTGCCTCTTCGTCAATTCCTGGATGATGGGCTATGTTCCGGTTTCGGGCGTCAGCGGTGCGACCGTGACCATTGAACCCGCCGACTCTATCGCCTTTGCGGTTCCCTTCAAGGACGAAGACCGTAACATCCTTTTCACCCACAGCGCCTATTACCTCGACACCTGGCTGGTGGACTGGATGCGCGGCGGCTGGGAAAAGAATGCCAGCAACACACCCTGGAGACCCGCCTCCCGCATAACCTCNNGCCGAACTCCACGATGTCACCGATTTGAGAGAGGCGATCAATCCGCGATTCGTCACTCCACCGATCAATCTCGAACCGCTCAAGTATTTCCTGTGGCAGAAATGGGATGCCAATCTCGATACCATGTGGGCCTACGACGTCGACGCCGGATTCCAGCAGCTGTGGCCGCTGCCGGAAAACCTCGCCTATGCCAACGACACCCTCAAAACCGCGGGCATGGGCGGCTTCCCGCTGGGCGACCTCTACCACTGGTGGAATCCTGCCATCAGAGCCGGATCGACCGACTATTATTCGGCCTGGTTGGCGCAATCCGAAACGGAAAGAGCGAGAATCGCAACCTGGCTCGAAACCGGCGTCGATCCCACCACCGGCGTGCAGAGAATACCTGGCAGCGCGGTGCCAGCCGATTATACGCTGGGACAGAATTATCCGAATCCCTTCAACCCGACGACGCGCATCGAATATTCGCTGCCGATCAAATCCACTGTTTCGCTCAGGGTCTATAACATGCTGGGCCAGGAAGTGATGACGCTGGTCAATGGCGTGCAGCAGGCCGGAACCTACGCCGCGACGGTTGATGGCACCCGTTTGACCGGCGGCGTCTATTTCTACCGCCTGCAAGCCGATAACGTCACCATCACGAATAAATTCGTATTGATGAAATAATGTCTCATGACCATAGGATGATTTAAGTTTAGTAGGGATATGTTTTTAAAACATAAACAGACCAAAAGGAGGTGATTGGATTTTAGAGCCGTAGTTGAATAGTCGTCAAAGACGTGATTCAAGTGATGGGAGTGATCTGAGTGCGGTTCGCTTCAGCGATTGTGAGGTGCGAAATCCTCAGGGCAACTCCATAGCTCTTTAAATGTACTTCTCAAAGGAGAAAAACGGCTTATGAAAAGGTTTGCCAGCTCTTTCCTCGGAGTCGTGACGATTCTGTTACTCATCGCTGTCACACTTCAGGCCCAAACAGCCCTTGTGAGCCAGTGGGGCAAGACCCCGCAAGGCACGGCATGGCCGATTCTGAATACGGCCGCAACCCCCGCCGGTGATGCGGGCATGGGCGATGGCGCCATCCCGACCGGCTGGACGAGCATCCGCGGCGAATTTGGTCAGGCCCTCGAAGCGACCACCACGCAAGCGGTGGTTGTCACCGGAAAACTCGAACTGGTCGGCGGCGGCGG
>DCUM01000180.1:0-8298 GCA_002327255.1 bacterium UBA2214
AGGTGCCACCGGCCCGACCGGCGCGACAGGTCCGGCAGGGGTCTACAGTTCGGATAATGGCCGCTGGTACTCCACACTGCCTCAGATTGTGCCTACCCATATCTGGGCCAGGATAGTGTTCGATATGCAAGACTGGGTCAATGGAACGGCCATCACCCAGGCTGTGAACGGTTCCTGGGATGTGAACGCTCCGGGTCTCTATCTCATCACGGCGACTGTGACGTTGGTGGAGCCTACGGATTTGGGCATTGCAATCTATGTGAATGGTCTGCCTTATGCCTATGGCACCCACTATGTCAATAACAGCGAAACATCCATTTCGTTGACGGCAGTTACTACGACAGCTGCACAACTATTGGCTGGAAGCAACATTGACGTCTATGTCTATCACGAAACTGGCGGTCCTCGAAATATCTCCATACTTTTGCCAAGTGCGGAAAATCATATCTCGATTGTCAGAATGTAAGCGCAGGATTGCCAGTGAAAAATGCAAAAGAGCGGCCACCCCGAAGGATGGCCGCTCTTTTCATTAATCATTTAAAGCAGGCAATAAGTGGAACCAGCTGTCAAGAAAAGGGGGGTGTCAAACCCTTGCACATCGATGGTCTGATGGTGGTGTTCCAACAGAACGTCAGCCTGGCCTTCCGTGCGGTTTCTCATCATTATGGAAGCTGCTCGCCATCCATAAATTCACCGTTCCGGCGGACCGCAGGATACCGTTTTGCGCAGTTGTCAAGTCCGGCGAATCCGCGAACCAGCCGCGCCTTTATCACCTCATCTCTCAATCACAGCACCTTGACCACAATCACCGTCATATCATCAAAACGATGGGCGGTGCCGCAGAACGACTGCACATCGGCCAGGATGGCGTCGCGGATGTCACGGGCGGACATCAGCGCCATATCCATCTCGCGCAAGAGCTGATGCAGCCGTTCTTCGCCGTAAAAGTGCTGGCTATGATTCATCGTATCGAGCAAGCCGTCGGTCTGAAGTATTAATACATCCCCCGGTTTGAGCTGCACGATGGTCTCTTCATAGCGGCTCTCCGGGAGCAGTCCGAGCGGGTGGGGTGATCCCGCGGATTTCAGCATCTGCAGTTGATCACCGGATTTGAGCAGGGGTTCGAGCAAGCCGGCATTGGTAAAGCGCATCTCCCGGCTCTGCGGATGGAGGATCACCAGACAGAGCGCGGTGAAGCTGCGGCGGTCGGTTCTCGGGTAGAGCAGCGCATTGCTGCGCGATAAAATCTCGCTGGCGCAACGGCCGCCGCGCGTCTCCGCATAGACGATGCCGCTGGCCATCACCGCGGTCATGGCGGCGCGCATGGCTTTGCCGGATACATCGCCGATGAGGATGGCGAAATGATGATGGCCGTTTTCCATCCACACATAATCGAGAAAATCGCCGCCGACTTCATTGGCGGGAATGCATTTGCCGGAGATGTCATAGCCCGGCAGTTCCGGATCCTGCTGCGGCATGATGGCCATCTGCATATCGTGGGCGGCGCGCAGTTCCGCCTGCAGCCGGATGATGCGCAACCGCCTGCGATAGGCTATAAGAATGCCCGCACCCACGGCAGCTATGAGCACCATGCGGAACCACCAGCTCTTCCAATAGGGCGGCATTATGGTGATGGCCACGGCAGCGCCCTCTTCGTTCCAGACACCGTCGTTGTTGGAGCCCTTGACGCGAAAGACATACTCGCCGGGTGGCAGGGTGGTATACTGTGCATAGCGTTTCTGGGCCGGCGTCGTGATCCACTCCTTGTCGAGGCCTTCGAGTTTGTAGGCATAGCGGTTTTTGCCAGGCGCAGTAAAATCCAGTGCCGCGAATTCAAAGGAAAAGTAATAGTCGCGGTGACTCAGGGTGATTTCCTCTACCTCTGAAAGGGGCCGGTCGAAGCGTACCTCGCGATTAAGTTTTCGAAACGAGGTGATCACAATCGGCGGAATGTGCGGATTATCGGTGATCTGTTCAGGGTAAAAAGCATTGAATCCCTCGATGCCGCCGAAGAACATCTCACCGCCGCGACTCTTGAAAAAGGCGCCGCCATTGAATTCGTCGCTTTGCAAACCATCCTGCCGGGTATAATTCTTGCAAAAATCGGTGTGCGGGTCGAAACAGCCGATGCCATTATTGGTGCTGAACCAGAGGCGGCCGCGGTCGTCCTCGAGTATGCCATAGATGGCATTGCCGGGCAGGCCGTCGTGGGTGGTATAGACGGTAAATTGTCCCGTGCGGCGGTCATACCGGTTGAGTCCGGCGCCCCAGGTTCCCAGCCAGAGAACACCCTCGTGGTCTTCTTGAATGCAGAAGACATAATCGCTGCTGATGGAACCCGTGGCGTTGCGGTTGAAGCGGAAATGGGTGAAGGTTTCGCGCTCGGGATTGAACAAATTCAGGCCGCCGCCCTGGGTGGCGATCCAGATGGCGCCGGTGTGATCCTTGAAAATGGCGCGGATGTAATCGTTGCTCAAGCCATCCGGTTTTTTCGGATCGTGGCGGAAATGCTTGAAGACGGGCTTGCCGGCCGCGCGGGTATCCAGTTGTTCCAGCCCTCCGCCATAGGTGCCGATCCACAGCAGACCCTTCTCATCCAGATAAAACGCGCGGATTTCGTTGTGACTGAGACTGGCGGGATCATCGGGATCGTGAAGAAAACGGATGAAACGTCCGCTCTCCGGATTGAAACGGCAGATGCCGCCGCCATGGGTGCCGATCCAGAGATCACCTCCAGGGTCGGGCGTCACCAGGCGCACGATATCGTGGCTGAGACTGTGCGGATTGGAGGGATCGGCACGATAATGGGTGTAGCGATTCGTTTTGCGATCCAGCCGGTTCAGACCGCCGCCATGGGTGCCGATCCAGAGAATGCCGCGCGTATCTTCACAAATCGTCCAGATGATGGGCGCACTCAGGCTGTTGGGATTCTGCGGATCGTGGCAGTAGAGCGCGAAACGCTTCTTTTCGGCATCCACTTTGTTGACGCCGCCGCCATAGGTGCCCACCCACATCAGCCCGGAACGATCCTGAAACAGGGAGCGGATCTCGTCATGACTGAGGCTGTTGGCGTTCTGGGCATTATGCCGGAATGCGGTGAATGTCTCTGTTGCCGGATCGAAACGGTTGAGTCCACCACCGTCGGTCCCGATCCAGAGATACCCCGCTGTATCCTCCAGCAGGGCATAAATGTGGTCGTTGCTGATGCTGGTTGGATCGCGGGGATCGTGATGGTAAGTTTTGAAAGTGCCTGGATGGCCCGGGATGAAGCGGTTCAGTCCCTGCACGGTGCCGATCCACACGCTTCCCTTGCGGTCGACATAGATGGTGCGCACGGTGTCGTGGCTAAGACTGTTGAGAGATTCCGGATGGTGGCGAAAATGTAGGAAGTGCGGCCGGTCCCTGGTTGCTTCCTCCACGGTCAGATAATTGACGCCGGCGTTGGTGCCGATCCACAGGGCACCGCTGCTGTCGCGCGCAATGGCGCGTACCTGGTTATTGCTGAGAGAATGGGGATCTTTGCGATCATGATAATAACGGATGAAAACCACCGGATCCCCTTCCCGGAAGGGCATCATCTGGTTCAGCCCCTCTTCGGTGCCGATCCACAGAGCCTCTCTGCTGTCCTGGACGATGCAGTGGATGATGTCGTTGCTCAGGGAAAGGGCATTGCCCGGGTCGTGACGATAATGGACAAAGCGGTCTTTTTTCAGCACATAGCGGTTCAATCCGCCGTTGAACGTTCCGATCCATATGATGCCGCCGCGGTCTTCATAAATGTCGGTCACCTGATTGTAGCTGAGGCTGGCGGGGTCCTGGGGATCGGAACGCAGCACCGTGAAACCGTAGCCGTCAAAGAGATTTAAGCCATCTTCCGAAGCGAACCACAGGAAACCGCGGCGATCCTGGATAATGCGTGGCACGATGCTTTGTGACAGGCCCTGGGCTACCGAGATCTGTTCGAAATTCAACCGCGGCGCTTCCGCAGGCATTGCAAGCGGTGCGTTGAGCAGCGCGATCGATACTATGTACGGGCTCCACCTAGGCATTTTATGATCGGTCCACCATAAAGGTTTCAGTTTGGATCGGGGATTTTGATAAAGCCGGCGCCGCCTCTTCGCTCATTGCGGGTGACAAGCGTTTCGTTTATTATTGGTTACGCAGAATGGACGCCGCTTGTTTCGGCCGTTTTTGATATTTTGTGAGATGCGTGTCCGGGTGCTGCGAAAAACATGGTTAATTATCCTATTGATAATATATAATATAGGACACTATTTTATGTGGAATCGATTTGAAGTCAAATATTGCCAATTTTAGGGCTCTTTATTCAGTTTAGGCCTGTTTTGGGGGATAGTCGGACATTACTGATTTTGTGAGACAGAGGATGGTGAGGTTTTTTTGCGGTGAATACCAGGCGGCCTTCCCCGTAAATGCGTCAGAAAAAATACTTTGTCAAGAGCAAAAAAATTAGTAATATTAAAGAGATAGAGTAGGAGGTTGCTGCCATGAAAAAAATCAGACACGCCGCATGGGCCGGGCACTTTTATCCGGGAAAGCCCGATGCCTTGCGCAGCATGATCACCGGCTATCTCGAAAAGGCGCCTGCGTCTGATCCGGTGCGTCCACTTTTCGGATTGATCGTTCCTCATGCCGGCTATGTTTACTCCGGCGCCACGGCGGCGATCGGGTACGCGCAGGTTGCCGACCTGCCGGTCGAGACCGTGGTGGTGGTGGCGCCGTGCCATTCCGCTTTTTTCCCGGGCGTCTCGGTTTTTGACGGCGATGTCTACGAAACGCCGCTCGGCGGGATCGAAATCGACCTCGAGCGCTCGCGGCAGCTGGCCGTACTATCGCCGCTGCTGCGCCTGTCGAGCGATGGACACAGCGTCTCCGGCGAGGATGCGGAACATGCGCTGGAAGTGCAGCTGCCTTTTCTGCAGACGGTGTTGAAAAGGCCCTTCAAACTGGTGGCCGCGGTGTTTCACGATTACAGCTGGCCGATTTGCCAGGCACTCGGCGATGGCCTTGCCGCGGTGGCGGATGACAAGACGCTGATCATCGCCAGCACGGACCTCTATCACGGCTATTCCTATGCGGAATGCCTCGAGGCCGACCAAAAGACGCTGCAAGGCATTTTGTCCGGGGATGCAGAGCATTTTTGCCACGGATATGCGGTGCGCCAGTACGAAGCCTGCGGCGCCGGACCAGTGGCGGCGCTATTGCAGGCGGCTGCTCATAAAAACAGGCCAGAGATTAAGCTGCTGCATCACACCACTTCCGCGGACGTCACGGGCAAGAGAGGCGGCTATGTGGTGGGCTATGCCAGTGTGGCGGTGGGGGAAAAGCAGTAGTCAGCAGGCCGGGCGCCAGCTCGACAGGAAGAGCAGGCAGCAGGCAGTTGGCAGCAGGAAGCCCGATCTTGTCGTCGATGGTCCATCGTCAGAGGTCCATCAGCTGCCAGTCGTCAGCGGCCTGTCGTCCGTCGTCTCTTTTTAGAGGTCAGATGAATATTTTACCGCCGGATTATCATATGCATACCGCCCTGTGCCGTCATGGCGAGGGCGATGTGGCCGACTATGTGGAGAGCGCCCTGGCCATGGGCCTGGAGGAGATCGGTTTTGCCGAGCACATCCCGATGCCGCAGATCGATGATCCGTCCGGGCGCATGTCCATCAGTGAGTTTCCCGCGTATCTGCGCCAGATAGAGGCGGCGCGACTGCACTATCCGCAGATCACCATCCGCCTCGGTCTGGAAGCCGACTATATTCCCGAACATCGCGAGTACATCGCCGAATTCATCGCCGGCTATGCCTTCGATTATGTCATCGGTTCGGTGCACTTTGTCGGCGACTGGAATTTCGATCATCCCGCCTGCATCGACCGCTACGATACCTACGGCGTCGATGCGCTCTATCGCGATTATTACGGTCTGCTGCGCGAAGCGGCCGGCAGCGGCCTCTTTGACATCATCGGACACTTTGATCTTCCGAAAAAGTTCGGCCACCGTCCGGTGGGCGATCTCAGCCCCGACATCGAGACCACCCTCGAGGTGATCCGCGCCCGGGGTTTGGCGCTGGATGTCAACACCGCCGGACTGCGCAAACCGGTGCGAGAACTCTATCCCTCGGAGACCATACTCGGACGCGCTGCGGCGCTGGGCATTCGCATCACCCTGGGTAGCGATGCCCATCATCCCGGCGAAGTCGGTTTTGCGTTTGCGGAGGTCTGCCGGCGGCTGCGGCTGTTGGGTTTTACCGAGGCGTTGCGTTTTGAACGACGCCTCGCGCGTGCGACGCCGCTGCCGGCATTGAGCGATGGCTGAGCTTGTTCAAGTCGCCGCGGGATTCGTTTTACCCTTCCCGGAGCGCGCGGCAGCAAGCGCGTGAGAGATTGGATCCAAGGCTCCGCTCCCACATTTCCCGGCACAAGAACATTTCTCATCAACATTCGTTAAGGGATGGGCCGCGCGAAAAATTCCACGGGATATTTTATTCTCCGAGCGTATCGGCGTAAGAAGCAAAAAGCCGTTGGGCTGCTCCTGCATCAAGGGAGCCCAACTCTCTATAAATCAAGGAAGAATCAATGGGTTTTTCCATCAGAACCCGGGAAGATTTGGAAGAAATCGAGCGCACGACGCTGGCGCCCTTTGCCGCCTTGAGCGCGGCACGAGGCGGCTCGCGGCTGCAGCCGGAGCCTGAACACCCCTATCGCACCGCCTTTCAGCGCGACCGCGATCGCATCATCCATTCGCGCGCCTTCCGGCGCCTCAAACATAAACGACAGGTCTTTCTCACCGAGTCGGGCGACCATTACCGCACCCGCCTCACCCATACCCTCGAGGTGGCGCAGCTCTCACGCACCATGGCCCGCAGCATGGGCGTCAACGAAGACCTCGTCGAGGCCATCGCCCTGGGTCATGACCTCGGCCATACGCCCTTTGGCCATATCGGTGAGGTGGTCCTGCACGAAATCATGAGCGGCAGCGACATCCTCGATGGTGTGCTGCCGGGACGGGACACGGGCGGGTACAAACACAACTATCAAAGCCTGCGCGTCGTGGATGCGATCGAAAAGAAATATCAATGGGACGGCCTCAATCTCACCGCGGCGGTGCGCGAGGGCATCCTCAAACACACGCGCCTGCGCCGCGAGGTGCTGCGCTTTCCTGATTTCAATCTCGACGGATTACAGTACGAACTTGATCATGCGACCACACTGGAAGGGCAGATCGTGGGGGTGTGCGACGAGATCGCCCAGCGCACCCACGATCTCGAGGACGGCATCCGCGCCAACTATGTCACCCTGGATCAGGTGCGCCGCCTGCCCATCATTCGCGAACTGGATCAGCACGGCGGACTCCAGATTGCCGATGATTTCATCTATCGCAACACCCTGATCCGGGCGCTGATCAATTTTCTCGTCACCGATGTCATGGAGGCCAGTTTGACGCGCATCGAACGCTTTATGACCCTGATGCAGCGCGACGACCATTTCGACACCCTCATTGTCTGGTTCAGCGACCGCGTCAATCCCCTGCAGGAGGAACTGGATCGCTTCATCATGGAGGAAATCATCCGCAATGCCTCCGAGGAGCGCGGTGACGACAGCGCCCGCCGCATTATCCGCTCGCTGTTTGCCATGTATTATCTCAAGCCGCACCTGCTGCCGGATTACCGCCTCAAGGCGGTGGCCGATGCCCCGGTCCGCCAGGCCCTGGTGCGGCAATCAGAAGCCGCCGTCGCCGCTGTGCACAGTCATCCGCAATTTCTGCGTACCATCTGTGACCATATCGCCGGCATGACCGATCATTACGCCGAGGCGCAGTACGCTCATCTCAGCGGGGAACGCCATGGCTGTTGATCTGGAAATGAGCGAGGTCTGCTTCCGCTATACCGGCATCGGCGCCTCGGAGCGACTCGTGCTCGACCACATCGATCTGCGCCTGCAGGACAAGAGTTGCACCGCCATCATCGGGTCGAGCGGCTCGGGCAAGACGACGCTGATCCAGCAATTCACCGGACTGCTGCGGCCGGTCAGCGGTGCGGTGCGCGTCGATGGCGAGGATATCTGGCGCAAAGGGTATGACCGCAACCGCCTGCGCCAGCGCATCGGATTGGTCTTTCAGTTCCCCGAGACGCAGCTTTTCGAGGAGACCGTGGCCGAGGATGTGGCCTACGGTCCCATCAATCTGGCCTGGCCGCCGCCGCGCATTGCGGCCAGCGTCGAACGCGCCCTGAAGTGGGTCGGACTGGATGCGGAGCGTTTCAACCCGCGTTCCCCGTTTCAGCTCAGCGAAGG
>DCUM01000180.1:8311-25758 GCA_002327255.1 bacterium UBA2214
GAAGTGGAGACTTTTATCGAGTTGCTGCTGCAACACGGCACCTCGGTGGTTGTGGTCACCCACAACATGGATTTCGTCAACGACATCGCCGGCCGCGTCATCGTCATGTCCGCCGGGCAAATCGCCTACGACGGCGCGACGCAGGCGCTGTGGGAGCAATCCGAACTGATGAAGCGCTGCGCCATTCAGGCGCCGGTTTTTTTGCAGCAGAAAAGGCTTTACGCCGGTCGTTGGCCGGCAGCGTGGCGGGAGGTGTCGAGCGAGCGTGCGCTGCGGCGCATGGTGTCGCAGCGCAAAAAAACAGCGAGCCTGATCCCGCCGGGGTGAACCCCCTGCAGCAATTGGCACAACTTGAATGCCAGGCCATACCACGGCGTGACGTTCACGGTTCGACGGACGCCATCGAATGCGCCGCAGTATATGGCATACGCCGAGTCCTCAACCGGATGATATCAGCGCTGTCGTGTGACCGGAGCCGGGATATGCGTTGCCGCAGTGGTACTCCCGCAGATTGCAGGGAGCGCTTTACACCACGGCGGATTGCGCCAGGATTCCTGCCCCGCTGCGGGTGTGCCAAAATAACGGGCGTCCCGGCGCTGTGAACCCGATGTCAGCATTGCGATTTCGGGTTGTTCGAAAACAGTACATCCGGCTCGAATCCGGACAGGTGCAACCGGCCTGATGCCGTTCGGCTGCAACCGGGGACGCCGGCCGGGCCGGTTGCAATGATACAACTGTATGAAATTAAAGCAAATAAATCAGTTTAATATAATGACGGGTTGTGATCTGGGTCAATCCCACCTCATGGGTTGTGGCAGACTATTTGCATTGAATTTAAAGGTTCGGGATGAATGAGGTGGAGGGTTTTATGATAAACTACATGGATGATCTCCAGCTGGCCGAGCTGGAGCATGACGTCCAGCAACACGGCAAACCAGATCTTTCCTTCTTTGAGACCTATTACCCCAAGTTAAGCCGCAGTCCGGAGATTCAGAAAACTTATGCCCTGATCAGCAAGATTGCCCGCAGCAATGCCACGGTCCTGATTCAGGGCGAGACCGGCACGGGCAAGGAACTGATCGCCGGCGCCATCCAGGCGCAGAGCCTGCGGGCGCAGCAGATCTATGTGACGGTCAATTGTGCGGCCCTGCCGGAGCATCTGCTCGAGAGCGAGCTCTTCGGACACGAGCGCGGTGCTTTCACCGGCGCCGTTTCCAGTCATGTTGGCAAGTTCGAGCAAGCGGACGGGGGCACGCTGTTCCTCGATGAAATTGGCGATATGCATCCATCGACCCAGGCGAAGATACTGCGCGTGCTGCAGGAGCAGGCCTTTGTCCGGGTGGGCGGACAGCGAACGATTCACGTCGATGTGCGCATCATTGCGGCGACCAACAAGGAATTGTGGGAAGAGATGGAGTCGGGGCGTTTTCGTGCCGATCTCTATTACCGTCTGAACGTGGTCACGCTGCATGTGCCGCCGCTGCGCGAGCGGCCGGAGGATATTCTCATCCTTGCCGATTATTTCCGGCGCAAATTCGCCGCCGAGATCAAAAAAGTCGTCGGCGATCTTGACGAGGAGACCCGGCAGCTGCTGTCGCACCATGCCTGGCCGGGCAACATTCGCGAACTGCGCAATCTCATCGAGCGCGCCGTCCTCGTGGTCAATCCGAACCACGAGATCACCGCCAAGGATTTGGCGTTGACGGGCAAGGACTACTTTGCCGCAGGAGGACGCGACCGCCGCCGCGAAGAGCGCCGCGGTCCCAATCTGCACACCCTCAATCTCGAAGAGCTGGAGAAAACCGCCATCACCATCGCCCTGCAGCGCAGCAAATGGGTGCAGAAGGATGCGGCCGCCCTGCTGGGTATCTCCGCGCGGGCGTTGAATTATAAAATCGCAATGCACAAAATTTCCCATTCCACCTGGCGCAAGAACGCCGTGCCTGAACCCTGATCGAACTGGATTTGACGGAGACAGATGAAATATATTTGGTTCTTTATTATTTTCTGTGTGATGAGCACCGCCTCGCGCGCCGAAGACGCTACCGTAACGCTGGGCTGGGCAACCAACCGGGAGACGGATTTGCTGGGTTACCGCATCTACTGTGGCACGGCATCGCGGCAGTATTCCAGACAGATCGATGTCGGTCTGGCCACCGAATACACCGTGCGCGACTTGAGCGGCGGTACCCCCTATTTTTTCGCTGTCACCGCACTGGACGTCTGGGGCAATGAGAGCGCCTATTCCGCCGAAGTGACAGCCATCCCCGGTGACGAGGCCGCCATTCCGTGGCGCTTCACGCTGGACAGCGCCTATCCCAATCCGCAGCGGGGCAACGGCGTGACCACGTTTCGCTATGGCATTCCGGAGTCCCGCGAGGTGACACTGACGGTATTCAACGGACTGGGTCAGCGGGTGAAAACTTTATACGCCGGCTTGACATCGGCCGGCTATCATCAAAGGACGTGGGACGGCCGCGACGATGCCGGCCAGTTTCTCGCAGCAGGCGTCTATTATGTGCGCCTGCACAGCGGCAAACACATGCTCGTCAAACCATTCACCTTCATTCCTTGAACCCCCTCCGGCGCCCGGCCTTTCCTCCTCCTTGACGGGCGCCGGAGGTTCCTCTGCTACCCATCTCCTCATCGCATGGCCGGTTTTTATGCCGGGTGTACCAAATATATATTTCCCTCGAGATATTGAAAAGACCATTGCCGGCTTGTCAAGGCAATATCCCATCATTACCATCACGGGCCCACGGCAGACTGGCAAGACCACCCTGGTGAAGTGGCGGCTGCCATCACCATGCGCCGGCGATCACCCCAGAATCTGGCACCAAATGTACCAGGGTGGGGGATTCGTTCCAGCTGCGAGGACCAGCCCTCCCCAAATCGCATACAGACAAACCAATTAAAACCAATAAAAACAATAAACCAAAAAATAACCCCCTGATCCAGGAATCTGGCACGAAGGTTGTAATGGCAAGGACAGCAACTGTACCAGACTTTCCATTGAAAATTGATCAGGAGGATTTATCATGAAAACGAATTTTGGCTTTCAGGTTGTGGTGGCTGCCCTGGTGATCGTATTGGCCTGTGGTGCGGCTGTCGCTAATGCGGCGACGGGAACGACGCCGGAAAAGACGCTGGACAAGAAAGATTTAAAGTTGGTGGCTTCGTTGACCCATGAGAAACTCGAAGTGCGCGCCAAAGCCGCGGAAAAGCTCGGCGAGAAATGCTGCAAGGAAGCGGTGCAACCCCTGGTGGAGATGATGAAGAGCGACAGCGAAGCGGGCGCGCGCATCGTCGCCGCCAATGCCCTGGCCAAAATCAAAGACTATTCGGTGATCGCCGAGATGCGTCAGCAGGCGACCACGGACGCCAGCAAGACCGTGCGCTACGCCTTGAACGCCATCGCAGACCAGATGGAAAAGGAAAAGCCCAGGACCAACAGCTGAGTTTTCGCCTCACTGCAGCAGCTGCTCTCCATCCTCGAATTAACCATGCACTCCCCTCCGTAAGTGCAGAAAAAAAGGCTGGCTCTACCGAGTCAGCCTTTTTGATTTTTACGGGCACTATCTTGCCGGAATCGACCCCGGGGTCTCTCTTTTGCGGGTCCTGTTTTTCACCGCGTCTTTTTGGCCGCGCGGATGAAATAGATGCAGATCAGGGTGAAACAGCCCAGCGCCAGGAGTTGGCCGCCATGGCTCTCCGCCCACACCGCGGTGATGATGGGGGTGACGAATCCCAATTGATCGAATTCCAGATATTTGAGAAAGGCCGAAATCACGCCCATGATGGCGCCGCCGGCGATGAATCCCGATGCAATCAGCGTACCCTTTTCACGGCGGCGGTTGTTGAGTGCCTCGTCCTTCGAAGCCGTGGAGACCAGATAGGCGATGATGCCGCCCACCAGCAACGGCGTGTTCAGCTCCAGGGGGATGTACATGCCGAGGGCGAACGCCAGCGGCGGAATGCCGATCATCTGCAGGATGAGGGCAAAGATGGCGCCGACCGCATAGAGCAGCCACGGCGCCGGCTGGTTCGACATCAGCGGTTTGATGACCGCCGCCATGGCATTGGCCTGCGGCGCCACCAGCGAGCCCTGACCGACAAAGCCGTAGGTCTCGTTCAGGACCATGATGACGAAACCCACCGAGGCGGCCGCCACCAGCGTGCCAAGAAATTTGTATTTTTGCTGATTGACCGGCGTGGTGCCAAGCCAGTAGCCGATCTTCAAGTCGGTGATGAATCCGCCCGCCATGGAGAGCGCAGTACAGACCACGCCGCCTATGATCAGCGCCGAAACCATGCCGGTGGGGCCGCTCATGCCGATCCTGACGAGGATGAGCGAGGAGAGGATCAGCGTCATCAGCGTCATGCCCGACACCGGGTTGGTGCCGACGATGGCGATGGCCCGCGCCGCCACAGTGGTGAAGAGAAAGGAGATCACCAGCACGATCAACAAGCCGACGACCGCCTGGAGCCAGTTGTGGACCACTCCGAACTGGAAGAAGAGCAGGATGCCGAGTGCGGTCAGCGCGATGCCCGCGGCGATGACGCCCATGGAGAGATCCTTTTCCGTGCGCAGCATCGCTTTCCGGGAATCGCCGTGCTTGCCGGTGATCTCCGCCCAGGCCAGTTTCATGGCGCCGCCGATGATCTTCGACGATTTCAGGATGCCGATGATGCCGGCACAGGCGATGCCGCCGATACCGATGTGACGGACATAGGTGAAAAAGATATCCTCCGCCGCCATCTCGCTGATGAGCGTGGTGGCCGTGCTGCCGACCAGCGTCGTCAGATGCTGGCCGAAAAAGTGCACCAGCGGCACGAACACGAACCAGGAGACAAAAGAGCCCGCGGCGATGATGGCCGAGTATTTCAAACCGACGATGTAGCCCAATCCGAGCACCGCAGCACCGACGTTGAGGCGAAAGACCAGCTTCCATTTGTCCGCCAGCGTCGACAGTAAGGGCACGGCGCGGCTTTCAAAAACCTCCCCCCACCAGTGAAAGGTGCCGATGATGAAATCGTACAATCCACCGATGGCCATGGCTTTCAACAGCACCTTGGCCTGATCGCCGCCCGCCTCGCCCGCCACCAGAACCTCCGTCGTGGCGGTCGCTTCCGGGAACGGGAATTGACCATGCATTTCCTGAACGAAATATTTCCGGAATGGTATGAGAAATAGGATGCCAAGGATGCCGCCAAAGAGGGAGGAGAGAAAGATCTGATAGAATTTGGCGTCGAGGTTGAGAATATAGATGGCGGGGATGGTGAAGATGGCGCCGGCCACCACCACGCCCGAGGCCGCGCCGATGGACTGGATGATGACGTTTTCCGACATGGCGTTCTTGCGTTTGAGGAACACCGAAGTGCCCACTGCGAGAATGGCGATCGGAATGGCGGCTTCGAACACCTGGCCAATTTTCAGGCCGAGGTAGGCCGCGGCCATGGAAAAGAGCGCGGCATAAAAGAGTCCCCAGATGAGCGAATAGGGGGTGATCTCCGGCAGCGGCTTGTCCACCGGCACCACCGGGTGATAGACCTCGCCCTCCTGCAAGGGCCGGTAGGCATTTTCCGGCAGAGAGGTTTTGTTGACTTCCATAGGATCTCCTGTCAGGATGAGTATCTTGTCGATTATTTTTGATACAAAAATTCAAAATGTTGCAGGGCGGGCAGCCTGCCACACTGCAATGGTTCCGGCTTATCCGGGTTGGGGAATGGTCCGAAAAATATAACCATCAAAGCCGTCTAAAGCAAGGAGAAAGTACAAAGTACGACCCCGGGGTCGTATTGCTCGACCCCGGGGTCGCAGCACTGCAGGTGGAAAAAATAGTTCTTTAATTTCTTTCAACGAAGTCTTATATTTATCGGAATGGATGATATCATTGCGGAGTATTCCATGCCTGCGATTTTTCAGATCTTTTTTCTCTTTCTGTTGGTTCTTTTGAGCGCGTGCCAGCGTCCGCACGTCGCCACGCCGACGCCACAGAATCTGACCCTGCCAACGGTGTCCGCTGTGACGGCCGAAGCCACCCTGTGGCCGCCCGGAAAAGAGGCAGCCGCCGAAACTATCATCATCCTCAGTGGCGGCCGCATCGCAGCGCAGGGCGTCTCCCGGGTTGCACAGCGTCTCGCCGCCCATGACTTTCAGGTGCTGTGGATTCCCGAACCTGTCTGGAGCGATTCCACCGCGCAACGGCGCACCCGGCTGCTGCATGACGCGCTGACGCACCTGGCCGCGCTGCCGCAGGCGCACAAAACAGGCCTGCTGCTGCTCGATGTGCCCGATCCGGGGTGCCCTGTTACCGCGGATTCGGCGTTTGCGGCGATACTCTACGTTGTCGGCGCGGAATTTCTGGCACGCTGCTGCAGCGATACGGCGGGCGCCGCTGCGCGGCGCACCGCCCTGGGGATGATCGTCCCCGCTGCGGTGCCTGTCACGGCTTCGCCGGCGCTGTTGCGCTGGATCAAGTCGCCGGAAAACCTGGTGTGGCTGGCGACTGCACAAACGGCCGCCGGGGTGATGACATCGCATCTCGAACCCGTCGTCGGCCGCAAGGCGCAGCTCTTTTTTGACCGCTATCTCAAAGGCAAACGATGATCCGGCTGGGGTGGACAGGGGAAGGATCGGATTAATCATCATGCAGGTTTATTATTTTGCGCGCCGCGACAGCTTCTCCAGGTTGGGTATGAAGCCGGAGGATTTCCGCCGCACATTCGAAATTCTCGCCGCGGACACGGACACGCGCGATCTGGTGGTGGCGCTCTATCTGCGTTCCAGTCCGCGCTGGCTCGGCGGCACGGCCTATGTCCGTCAGTGGGTCACGCCGGGACGTTTTCTGGCGCGCTCGGGCAAATGGCGGCTGGTGGACGCGAAAGCGCAGCCGTCGGACTTGCCGGCCCGGTTCAAGCTGATCCGCTTGCTGCTGCCGGACAACGCCGCCTATCCGCTGGACGAGAAGGATCGCTACGGCTGGCGGCATCATTATAAGGCTTTCAGCGATCATCTGGCTTTTTATTTTGCCCATGAGCTGCACCATTTCCGCCGCTATCATCTCAATTTTCACCCCGGAGAAGGGGAGCACAGCGCCAATGCCTGGGCCGTGGCCCGTTGTCAGCACGACGGCTTTGCGGTGCGCAGTCAACGCGCGGCGCCGCTACCGCGCCGGAAACCTCGGGCACGACAAACGCCCACCTTCTGGCAGCTCTTCAATCCGGCGGATTTTTTCGCCGGTGAGCGGGCGCACGCTTTGTGGAACGACAGCTTGAAACGGGCGGGACTGGCACTGCGGTTGAGCAAAAAAGACAAAGCCCGCTATGTGGCGGAAAAGTGCCAGGCGGGCTTGAGACTCTATGAAAGGACGCCGGGAACGCTGGTTCGCATCACCTTCGATCCCGGGCGGCGTTATGACGGGCAGCGCGCGCGTATCGTGCGGCGGCTGCGACAGCCCTCCGTGCGCCTCCTCATCGAGACGCCGGATGGCAAACAGTGGCGCTGGCCGCTCTCCTGGCTGGCAGCGGAGGATGAATAGAGATTCCCGGCGCTGCAGCAGCGTTACAGGTGCGCGGTCACGCTCTCCGGCAGCGGCCGGCTCGAGCGGATCGTATCCGCCTTGATCCTGTGTTTCTTGATCTTGAGGTGCAAGTTTTGCCGCGGCATCTGTGCCAGTTTGGCGGCGCGGGAGATGTTGCCCTTGGCCTGGATGAGCAACTGGGTGATATACTCCTTTTCAAATATATTTTTCGCTTCGGCGTAGGGATAGAGCGGCAGGTTCTGCATGATGGCGGTGTCGGGCTTTTTCAGATAATCTTCGGGAAGCTCTGTGGCGCCGATCCAGTCGGAGTCTGACAGGGCCACCAGCCGCTCGATGACGTTTTCGAGTTCGCGGACGTTGCCTTTCCAGAACTGCCTCTTGAGGATATCGATGGTCTCCGGCTTGAGATAGACACCGAGATGACTGTGTTTTTTGGAATAGATCGAAACGAAATGGCGGATCAAAAGGGGAATATCTTCAGGGCGATCGCGCAAGGGTGTCATGCGCAGGGTGATGACGTTGAGGCGGAAGAAGAGATCCTCGCGGAATTGCCCCTCCTGGACCATCTTGCGCAGATCGCGATTGGTGGCGGCGATGATGCGTGCGCCGGACGAGAGCAGATCAGTGCCGCCGATACGGCGGAAGTGCTTGTCCTGGAGCACGCGCAAGAGTTTCACCTGGAAGGATGGGGTGGTGTCGCCAATTTCATCCAGGAAAATCGTGCCCTTGTCGGCGATTTCAAAATAGCCTTTATGGGTGCGATAGGCGCCGGTGAAAGATCCTTTTTCGTGCCCGAAGAGGGTGCTTTCCAGCAGGGTGTCCGGAATGCCGCCGCAGTGTACGGCGAGAAAGTTGTTGTGGCAGTTAGGCCCCATGGAATGGATCATTTTGGCCACCACTTCCTTGCCGGTGCCCGTCTCGCCGGTGATCAGCACCGTGGCATCGAGTGGTGCAATTTTTTGAATGAGACCCTTCATATCCTGAATAACCCCGCTCTGACCCACCATTAAGGGCATGTCGGTGACGGTTGTCTCTTTGACGGGGATAACGGGCGAACGTTCCACGCGCGCGAAGAGGGTGTCGATATAGTCCAATACCTGACTGGCTTTGCGCACGGGTTTTTCGACGACACCGTCGGCGCCAAGTTTCACACAATCGACCAGTTCTTTCGCAGAGAGAGTCCCCAATAAAATGAGCAACGCATTTTCGGCATTGGTTCGTATCTCACTGATGGATTTGCACATATCCCCGTGGATCATGTCGGTGTCCACCAAAACACCATCGAAGGAGGATGCTTCGCGCAACAGACGCAGGCCCTGGTCATAGTCCATCGTGGTGAATATCTCATATCCAGGGGTCTGGCTATGATGATCGAATAATGCCAACAGTTCTTTATCTTTTTCAATAAACAAGAGTGATTTTTTCATACGCCTCGATTCCTCTGCTACCGAAATAGTCCGTATGTGCCTATGTGAACGCATGAGCTGATTCACCTGGCACTATGCAAAGAGTATGCCTAAAATCATTGCAGAGGCTCATTTTGGGGGTCTTTTAAGTACAATATAATCAATTATAGTATAATATATTTTTCGCGATCACCTTTCTGCACGGCCCTATTATCAGCTCTTTTAACGGCTTTTGTTGAACCCATGCCACAGCGTGTGGCAGGAAGCGGCATTCTTCATGACAATCCGGCGCATCTGCCATTTCTCCGACAGCCATCTCGGTTATGCGGAATATGGCAAAATATCCCCGCTGAGCGGTCTCAATCAAAGGGAACAGGATTTTTATGACGCCTTTGACGAGGTCATCGCCCGCATTATCGCATTAAAACCGGATTTGGCCATCCATGCCGGCGACCTGTTCCACACCCCCAGGCCCAGCAATCGCGCCATTCGCGTCGCCCTGGCGGCGCTGCAGCGCCTCGGCGCCGCCGGAATTCCCCTGGTTCTGATCTCCGGTAACCACGAAACGCCGCGCATCAAGGCCACGGGTTCCATCTTTGAATCGATCGCCCTTTTCCCGGGCGTTTATCCGGCTTATCAGAGCCGGTATGAACGCTTCACGTTCGCTGACCTGGACGTTCACTGTCTGCCGCACTGTTCGCTCACCGAGGAGCTGGAAGCGGCCAGCGCCGCCATTGCCATCGATCCGGCCCGGGCGCACCATATACTCGTGACGCATGGCAGTTGGCGCCAGGGCGGCTCCTACAGCATGGGCGAATTCAACGAACAACTGCTGCCCGATTTTTCGCACCTTTTTCCGGACGTCTTCACCTATATCGCCCTGGGGCATTATCATCGCCGGGTGGACATCGCGGAACGCATCAGCTACTGCGGCGCCAGCGAACGCACCAGCATTTCCCAGGCGAATCAGGCTTGCGGTTTTCTCGAGGTGGACCTGCTCAGCGGCGAACGCATCTATCATCCCGTAAGCAGCCGTGCGATGGTGCGTCTCGAGCCTGTGTCGTGCCGGGAGTTGACGGTTGCGGATATCTATGAGCGCGTCCAAAGCCTCGCCGCTGCGTGTCCCGACGGCGCCATCGTCCACCTCACGCTGGAGCAGGTGCCGGAAAGCACTTTTTTGCGCCTGGAGATGCGCGTGCTGGAGGAGATTTTCGCGCGGGTTTTTTATCTCGAGAAACAACTGCTGCTGGAGAGAGCCGGTGAGGCGCTCTCGGGATCTCAGGCCCAGATCGAAGCGCTGCCGCTGGAGTTTGGCCGCTATGTACAAAATCTGCAAGAATCCGAACTGGATGGTGAGCGGCTCTACCGCCTCGGCGCTCACTATCTGACCGCGGCCGAGGAGGAATCATGAACTGCGCCGACTTTCGCCCTGCAGCCTTCCGCAGCAGCGGTCACGAGCCGGGACCCGGTTGGGGCGAACGCAGGAAATGGGGAAAGGCCGGGCATCCGCTATGATCATCACGCGACTCAGCCTGCGCAATTATCGCCGTTTTGCCGCGGTGGATATTGAATTGCCGGAAAATATCATCGGCATCATCGGCCGCAATGGCGCCGGCAAGACCACACTGGTGGAAGCCATCGCCTGGGCGCTATACGGCAATGCGATTTCGCGCACCGGCAAGGAGGACGTGCGTTCCCAGTTCGCCGGCGAACGCGAGACCTGTTCCGTCGAGCTGGAATTCGTCTATGGCGGCACTTCCTATCGCATCGAGCGCAAACTCAAGGGCAAAAATGCCGTCATCGAAGCCGCCATCTACCGCGCGCAAGTGCCGGAGCCGGAAGCGGTTCAGGATCGTGGCGTGAACGAGTATGTCGAGCGCCTGCTCAGGCTCGATTACCGTTCTTTCCTGGCTTCGGTCTTTGCGCGACAACGCGAATTGGCGCTCTTTTCCAATCTCAAACCCGAGGAGCGCCGCAGGGCAGTCAACCGGCTGATCGGCATCGATCGCATCGACCGCGCCCGCGAAGCGGCCGCCGCGGATCGCAACGAAAAACAGAGCTTTGTCGAAGGCCGGCAAAAGGGCTTGATCGATCCCGAAATTCTGAAAACCCGCAGAGAGGAGAATGAAACACTCCTCGCTGAGGCGCTGGATCGATTGCAGACGCAAAACGCCCTGATTCAGGAAAAAGAAGAGGCCCTGCAGACGGCGCGGCAGCGTCTGGAAGCGCAGTCGGAGCTGCGTGACCGCCATGTGGCCTGTGATTCCAGTCTGGGCAAATGGCGCGCGCTCAAAACCCAGAGCGAGTCCGCCCTGCAGCAGCAGCACCAGGAACGCTCCGCCATTGCCGCTGCCGAAAAGACCCTGCAGGAGATTGCGGCGCCCTTGACCGGACTCCCGGCGCTCAAGGAAGCGGCCGAACAATGGGAGCGGGAGCGCGTGCGCATGGCGCAGCGCGAGGGTTTGCAGCGCCAGATGCAGGAATCGACACGCCGTAAAACGCAGCTCGATGGCCGTATCGCGGCGCTGCAGCCGCGCGCCGGCGATCCCGCTGCGCTCGAACAGCAGCAGAGTGGGCTCCTCCGCAAGGAAGAGATGCTGGAAAAGGAATTGGAGGATGCGCGCCAGGAGGTGAATCGCTGCCACGGACAGCTGGAGGCGAGTCAGCAGGCGGGCGAAGAGGTCCGTGATAAACGCGCGCACATTGTCGCGCTCGGTCCCGATGGTGAATGCCCCACCTGCACACAGCGTTTGCAGGATCATTACGAAGGGGTGATCAGGCAACTCGACGCCCGGTTGATGGAACTGCGCGAGAAATATCGCCTCGCCCGGGAAGCCCTGGAGGCCGCGCAGGTGCTGGTGCGGAAGCACGACAGCACGTTACAGGAAATACGCCGCGAAAAAGAGCGCTGCGGGCAGCAGATCAGCGCCAACCGCGAAGCGGCGGCCACCTTGCAGGAGGCCCTGGAAGATGCGGCGGCTGTCGACCGCGCCATCGCGGAAGGGAGCAGGGCGCTCGCGGCTCTGGGGGAGTCGGCGTATGATGCCGAAAAACATCAGGCGGTCAAGAGCGAACTCGAACAACTGAACGTTTTGCAACAGCGCGCGGCCCGGTTGCAGGAGCGCGTGGCGCGCCGCCCGCAGGTGAATGCAGAGATCGACCGCCTTGGCAGTCAGATCGGCGAGTTGGAGCAATTGATCGATACCGCCAGCCGCGAGCAGTCGCAGCTGGGATTCGACGAGACGCACTATCTCGCCTGCAAACGGGCTGTGGAAACGGCCGATCTCGAGCTGAAGCACGTCAAGGAGATCCAGGCCCAGCTGCGCGAGGAGGCGGCCGGTCATAAGAAGGAGCAGGCGACGTTAGCGGAGACGGAAAAACAGCAGGCGGCGCAGCGCGCGGAAATCGCGGATTTGCAGGAGGAGATTCTCTATCTATCGGTTTTGCATGGGCATCTGGGCAAATTCCGGCTCGAGCTGGCCGGACGGCTGCGGCCCATGATCGCCCTGCAGACGTCCCACCTCCTGTCCATGACGACCAGCGGCCGCTACGGACGGGTGGAACTGGATGAAGATTATACGGTCGCGCTCTTTGACGGCAATCAGGCGTTTCCGCTGGCGCGCTTCTCCGGCGGAGAACAGGATCTGGTCAACCTCTGTCTGCGCATCGCCATCAGTCAAATTGTGGCGCAGCGCAGTGGCGCGGCGATCCAATTGATTGTGCTGGATGAAATTTTTGGCTCCCAGGACGAGGAGCGCAAGAACCTCATTCTCAACGCCCTCGGTCAACTCTCTTCACAATTCCGCCAGATTTTCATCATCACCCACATCGAAAGCATCCGCGACACCCTGCCGGTCATCCTCGAAGTGAGCAGTGAGGACGATCAGCGCAGTGATATCCGTCTGTTTTAGGCGCTTCCCCCCCCCGATCCTGAAGAACTTGCACCTGGAAATTCTGAAGAACTTGATATCCGCCTGCTTCAGGCGCTCTTTTTTGTTTTCCCGATTCGGAAGATCATGCACCTGAATTTTCTGAAGAACCTGTTCAGCCCTCGCTGTGCCCAGGCTGAACCAGGCATACGGGCAGACACGCCCCCTGCGCGGGCTGCTGCTCAGCGCCGCGAATATCCACCTGCTTCAGGCGTCCTTTTCCGTTTCTCCGGACTCGTGCAGATGGGCCCTGGCTTGCAGCCCCTTGAAACTCAGGCCTTCGGAGGCGAGCAGGGTCAACCCAACCACCAGTATCGGCACAAAATTGATGGCATGCATGACGATGGCAAAGGTCAGCGCCGGACTTTCGGGGACGTTAAAGGCCGGCAGTGCCAGGGACTGCTGACAGAGCCAGTGATAGGTTCCCACATATCCGGGCGAGGAGGGCACCAGAACCCCAAAGGTGGTGATGACCAGCAGCACCAGGGAGGTGGTCCAGGGCAGCGAGTAGGTCGCGACGAAATTGAACGAGTACAGCACCAGCTGAAAGGCATACCCGTAACAGGCCCAGATCAGCACCGAGAGCACGGTGACGACGAGGTAATCGGAGGGTCTGGCCAGGGGCACGATGCCGCGCAGGAAGGATTCTATCACGTTCTTCAGTTTCACCGCCAGGTGCGGGGCGACGGGATTGAAGAGCCTGTCGACGAGCGTCAGCGCCGGTTTGGGATATTTTTTCGTCAGGATGAGCACGGCGAACAGGGCGGCGATGCCCGCGAAGGTGATATAGCCCCCCATGCGCACCCAGTCGGGGAAGGGAAACACCAGGACCGCCAGCGCCATGCAGATGAAGAGGGCGGCGACATCGATGATCCGTTCCATGACGATGGTGCCAAAGACCACACTGCTGGAGAGCGAGCGTTTTTTAGCGAGGAGATAGGCGCGGATGAATTCGCCGAGATGGGCCGGGAGAAAGACGTTGAAGAGATAACCGATCATCAGCGCGCTGAAGAGCGGCTTCAGCGGGACGCGTTCGATGGGATCGAGCAGATAGCGCCAGCGCAGCGTGCGCAGGCCGTGGGCAATGAAGGTGATGATCACCGTCGGAATCAGCCACCAGTAATTCGCCGCCGTGAAGGCCTGCATCATCTGATGAAAATCCACCTTGCGGAACGCCAGCCAGATGAAGAGCAGGCTGAGCCCCACCCCCAGTAAAAATTTCCAGTCTTTGAGTATTTTCATATCGACCTCACCCGATCCCGGATGTATTCACATGGATTCTGAACAAACGCTTGCATGCATGACAAACCCCGATGTCCGCCGCTTGGGCGGTCACCAACAGTGACACCGATGCAACGCTTCACTTTTGCAAGCTGAAAAGTACGAATTTTTGGGCAAATAGAAAAATGATTTTCTTGATGGCAACAGGGGGACCCGGACGACTGGCGGCGGCGGCGATGGCGGAAAACCGGCCTGTAGCTCCCCTGAACCGGCATTTCATTCGGATGCCTGAAAAAAATGTTTTGCAAAATGAAAACTTGTTCCTATCTTAAAACAAGAGGTGTATGACGGTTCAATCAGGTTATTTCCTTTTATCGCAAAGGTTTTTTATGATCGAACTTAAAAAGAATCCCAGCAAAGGACGCCTCATTGCTGTGGAAGGGCTGGACGGGTCGGGCAAATCGACCCAGATTTATCTCCTAAAGCGCTGGCTGGAGCTGGAGGGGTACAAGGTTTTTTTCACGGAATGGAATTCATCGGTCCTGGTGAAGAAGGCCACCAAAAAAGGCAAAGCATCGCAGCTTTTGACCCCGACCACTTTTTCCCTGATTCACTGCACCGATTTCGCCGATCGTTTCGAACGGCAGGTCTGGCCCCTGTTGTGCGCCGGCTACATCGTCCTGGCGGATCGATATTGCTTCACCGCCTTTGCGCGTGATGCGGTGCGCGGTTGTGATCCCAACTGGGTGCGCACCCTGTACAGCTTTGCCACATTGCCGGATATCACCTTCTTTTTCAATGTGTCGACCGAAGTGGCCATCAACCGCATCCTCGAAGGCCGTCCCACCCTGAAATATCACGAGGCGGGAATGGATTTGGGCCTCTCCACGGATCCTTATGAAAGCTTTCGCATTTTTCAGGGTCGAATCAATCAGGCCTATGAAAAAATGGTCGCGGAATTCGACTTTACGGTCATCGATGCCAGTCAGGCTGTGAACATTCAGCAGCAATTCGTCCGCAAGATCGTGGTGGAAAAAATTGATCTGGCGCGTTTTCGCTGGAAAGTGAGGAACAGCCTATGAAATTTTACGGCGAAGGATTACCCGGGGTCAAGGCGCCGGATCTCGTCGGCAAACTCATCGTCATCGAAGGCGCCGATGGCAGCGGCCGTTCCACCCAGATTCGCTTGCTCACCGATTGGCTCGAGGGACGCGGGCTTGCCACGGTCAATGTCGGATTAAAACGCTCCAATCTCGTCAGCGCCGAACTCGAGAACGCCATGCAGGGCAACGTATTGAGCCCGATCACCCTTTCCCTCTTCTATGCCACCGATTTCGCCGATCAGCTCGAAAATATCATCGTCCCGGCGCTCAAGGCGGGATTCGTGGTCGTCGCCGACCGCTATATCTATACCCTGATGGCGCGCGACATCGTGCGCGGTGGCAACCGCGAATGGCTGGAATCGCTCTATCACATCGCACTGATCCCCGATGCGGTCTTTTATCTCGATGTTTTTCCACGGTTTCTCGTGGAGCGAACCTTCCAAAAGACCGCCAATCTCGACTATTGGGAGTCGGGTATGGATATCCGCCTCTCCCGGGACATATTCGACAGCTTTATGCGCTACCAGCGCATGATGCGCAGTGAATTCAGACAGATGGCTCAGAAATATCATTTTGAGGTGGTCAATGGCAACCGCTCTCCGCGCCTGATTGCCAATGATCTGCAGAAAAAAGTCGCACAGATCGTCCGCATGCGCGGGCTGGAAGAAGAATAAGTGGCGTCATGATGAAAAAGAAAGCAACAACCAAAAAGAGTGCGAAAGCACCGGATGCCAAACAACTCCGCGCCGAATTGTGCTCGGAACTTACGGTGTTGCGCACGACGTTTCAGGATATCGTCGCCCGTTATCAGTCCAATCTCGAAGCACAAATGCTCGCCTGCATCGAGATGTTCTCCGGCGATCGCAGCGATGAGCTGCCGGGAATGGCCGAGGATGAAAAACAACTGCGTAACGCCCTGGAGGCCGTGAAAAAGCTGCGGCTGAAACCCCAAAAAGGGCGGCTCAAGGACCTGCGCCAGATCCAGGCAGCCATAGAGCGCATTGTGGAGTTATCTTCACAATCGTGACCGGGGCCGTGGCCGCCGTCGGAGGCTTAAAATCCACGTTTCCGCTTTCCAGCTCATGGTTCCTGTTTTCCTTGCCAAAGTGCCCCATCATGGGCCAACTCTTCTCCCGGCTGCAGCGGTATGGCAAAATACCACCACGCTGCGGCCATATCCCCGTTTTTGTCGTTACCCTCTGCGCATGGTAGATGCCTTTTTTTAATTTTACCCAGCCGCTTTCAAGGCGGCATCGATGACCCCGGGTTGGCCGCGGTTGCAGACGTTCCTCCGATGCGTGGTTTTTTGCGCTGTGGTGGTTCATTCCTGTTGATAGAGCGGTGCGAAAAAGGCCGCATGGTTGGAGGTGAATGCCGGCGGCGTTCGCCGCAGTATGGCGGCGATGCCCGGTTCGCGTTTGAAGGTGCGGTCGAGAAAATGGCGTACCCGCGCGCGGCTCCAGCCCAAAGGGTGCTCAAAACCGTGATAGAGCTTTAAATCCGCCCGATAGAACTCATGCGTGACGAGTCCCGATTCCGCCGCGGCATCGGCCGGCAGATTGAAAATTGCCGGATTGATGAAGGTGATGGCTTTGGCATGGTTCAGTGTGAACTCTAGGGTTCGTCCCGCCGCGGCTTCGTCCTCCCAGGGCGTGCCGAAAAGCAGGTAGACATAAGTGGCCAGACCGGCCCGGGCCATGCTCTGGAGCGCGCGACCGCTCAGATCGGCGTTGATGCCTTTCTCCATCCCCGCCAGGACCGCGTCATCGCCTGATTCGAGACCGATTTTCAGCATCCGGCATCCGGCCTGACGCAGCGCCCGGCAAAAATCGGGATCAGTGAGCTGCTCCGTGATGCGGACAAAGCCGTACCAGGGCACGCCCGGCGGATGGGCGATCAGGGCCCGCAGCAGAGCCGGGCTCATCGCATTGTCGGTGAAGTGAATCAGAGCGGGGTGGTATTGGTCGCTGAGGTAGCGCAGTTCGCTGAGCACCTGAACGGCCGGCACCGGCTTGTAGAGATGGCCTTCGCTGGCCTCCGGACAAAAGGCGCAGCGGTTCCAGTAACAGCCGCTCGAGGCATTGTAGGGCAGGATCGCGCCGGGTGACAGATAGGCGCCCCACGGCATCTCCCCATAATCGGGTGTGTAAGGACCACCCTCTGCCGCGTCATGGCCCGCTGCGCGCAGCAGTGGGACTTCGCCGGGGCCGTCGACCAGTTCGTCGACGAGGCCCGCGAAGGGGT
>DCUM01000054.1:0-11491 GCA_002327255.1 bacterium UBA2214
CGCCGCAGCACCGCCTTGACGCGCGCCAGCAATTCGCGCACGCTGAAGGGTTTGGTGATGTAATCATCGGCCCCCAGTTCGAGTCCGAGCACCTTGTCGATCTCCTGGCCGCGCGCCGTGAGCATGATGATGGGGGTCTTGATGCCCCGCGCTCTCAATTCGCGGCAGATATCCAGGCCCGATTTACCGGGCAGCATGACATCGAGCAGAATGAGATGATACTCCGGCGAGGCCGCCATTTGCATGCCCGACTCGCCATTCCATGCGATTTCCACTTCGTGGCCGTCAAACTCAAAGTTGTCCTTGAGGCCATCAGCCAAGTCGCGTTCATCTTCGACAATCAATATTTTCGCCATAACCTCCTCAACGCCGTGCGGATCGGTTCATTGCAGCAACGGGAAAAATCAGTGAAAAAATGCTGCCGCTGCCGGCGCGGCTCTCCACCGCGACACGGCCGCCGTGTGCGGACATGATATGAGCCACCAGAGCCAACCCGATGCCGCTTCCCCTGGTATTCTGCACCAGGCTGTTCTCGGCGCGATAAAACTTGATGAAAATTCGTTCCTGCTCTTTATCAGGAATCCCAATGCCGAAATCCTCCACCTCGATGCACACGGCGGCGCCTGTTTTCATAATGCGCAGCAATATCTTTTTTTCATCGCGGCTGAATTTGACGGCGTTGTCAAGGAGATTGATCAAGGCGCGCATCACGGCCTGGCGGTCGAGCCACAGACGCGGCAGTTCCGCAGCATTGCTATATTGCACCGTAAAACCCTTCTGCTCGAAATGCGATTGATACATGTCGAGGGTTTCTGTAACCACAGCGCTGATATCTTCCTCGGCAAAGTTAAACACCATCTTGCCGGATTCCAGTCTGGAAAAATCGAGAATATTGTTGATCAGCTGCGTGAGCCGGTTGCTTTCGTTCATGATGATGCGATAGTAGTGCTGTCGCTTCCCGGCCGCGCGCACCCGCCCCATCTCCAGGGTTTCGGCATACATGCGGATCAGCGCCAGGGGGGTGCGCAGTTCGTGGGAGACATTGGCGACAAAATCGGTTTTCATTTGTGAAAGTGCATGTTCCCGCAGAATATTGCGCACCATGAAAGCGAGACCCGACAGCATCAGCACATTGATGAATCCGAGAAAGAGCAGATTCCGGAAGGTCTGCTTTTCAGCGATGCGGGCCAGCGTCATCCCCTGCATTTTTATCGCCACCTCCATCTCGGGGGTAATCCATAGCGGCGCTATTTTTTCGTACGGCTCGCCGGTGTCCTGCGACGTGCGATAATAGGTGTGACGCGTGTAGGCATCCTGGATGCGAAAATTGAAACGTGATAATTCAGCCATTTGCAGTTTATAGGTGACCAGCTGCTGCGTGAACAGATTCAGGTCGAGCCAGAGTGAAAGGGTGCCCGTGCTGGATAGCTCTCCGGTTCCAGCCAGCGGCAGAATGAAAAGAATGGTATGATCCGCCGCTGCCGCCGTGACCCGCAAGCGTATGGGATAGACCTGGCCTTTGGCCGCACGAATCGCCAGTACCCGTAATTGCTGTGCCGAATCTCGCTCCGCGCGGTTGATGAGCGCCTGGATGGATACGAGGCTGGTGTCCATCTCCCGGTTACTGCAAAAATGGGCCCAGGTTCCCGTCGGATAATGGTAAAAAACACCGATCAGGGCGGATTTCCTCTGCAGCAGTTCGGTCGCCGTACGCTGCAGTTGTTCGGCGCTGCCCACCGGGCGGTTGAGCCCCGGCAAGGCCGCCGTCCAGTCGGTGAACTGATCCCAGGCGTATTGATTGATGGAAAAGAGGATGCCATCGAGCTGCTGATCATAGATCGATTCGATCACTTTTTGCTGGCTGTTGCGCTGGAGTATCTGAAAGATGGTATAGCTCAACAACGGCAAAATCAGCAGGATGGTGAGGATGACGAATCCTCTCTGTAGGGACAGTTTGCGCATCTTCAACGGCCGGGAATTGTGGCGCCGGCCGGACGTTGATAAACGACGCGGCCGCCCAATATCGTGTAATCCACCTGCACATCCCAGATTTTTTCGGCGGCGATGGTCAAAATATCCTGCGACAGGACGGCGAAATCGGCGAGATAGCCCGGCTTGATCATGCCTTTAATCCCTTCATCGTAGGAGGCGTAGGCGGCGTTGATGGTGTAGCAGGCGATGGCTTCCGCGACGCTGATCTTTTGTTCGGGAATCCAGCCGTGCGGATGCAAGCCATCGAGGGTGCGCCGCGTCACGGCCCCATAGATGCCCCAGAGTGGATTGAGCGGGGCGACGGTCCAGTCGGTTCCGAAGCACACCTTGACGCCGTGATCGAGAAAAGAACGGAAGGAGTAGGCTTCGCGGCAGCGTTCGATGCCGATGCGTTTGTGCGCCCAGCGGCCATCGTCGATGGCGTGGTAGGGTTGCATGGAAGCGATGACCCCCAACTCGGCAAACCGGGGCAGATCGGCGGCGGCGATATGCTGGGCATGTTCGATGCGGAAACGGCGGTCGCGTTGCGGATTCTCGCGCACGCATTGTTCGAAGAGATCGAGCATGTAGCGGTTGGCGCTGTCGCCGATGGCGTGCACCGAGAGCTGCAAGCCGATTTTATCGGCCGCGAGGGCCCATTTTGGCAGGCGGCCATCGAGCACGACATCCATGGGCAAACCATAGACATCCTGCGTTCCCGCATAGGGGGCCAGGAAGAGTGCGGTCGAGGAGCCAAGCGAGCCGTCTGCAAAGGCTTTCAGGGAACCGATGCGGAGCATGTCATTGCCAAAATGGGCGCGAATGCCGAGACGCGCGAAGGATTCATGGAGATCGATCGGAAGCCGGCAGTCCATGCGTGCGGTGAGTTCGCCGCCTTCCAGGAGTTTTTGATAGATCGCAAGATCGCGGCCCGCGCTGACATCCTGAATGCTGGTGACGCCGCATTGACGCGCCAGTTCCAGGGCGGCGTGCGCCGCTTCGAGGAGTTCCGCTTCACTGGCATCCGGCACCAGTGCGTAAACCGCATTCATGGCTTCATCCTTGAGGATGCCGGTGGGTTCGCCGGTTTCGGGATCGCGAACGATGGCGCCGCCCGGGGGATCCGGCGTATGGCGGTCGATGCCTGCGGCCTTCAGGGCGGCCGAGTTGGCCAGTCCCATGTGGCCATCCAGCCGCGACACAAAGAGGGGGGTCTCCCGGGAGACCGAATCGATCAACGCGCGGTGCGGCAGACGCGTGCCCGGCCAGCTCTCATGATCCCAATCGCCGCCGGTGATCCAGCGCCCGGGGTGGCGCTGGACATGCTCGCGGATGCGGGCGATGAAATCGCGTTCATCGCTGGCGGAGCGCAAGTCGATGCCCAGCAGCTGGAATCCACCGCTGATGAAATGGGTGTGTCCATCGATGAATCCGGGCAGCAGCAGCCTGCCCTGCAAATCGATGCTCCGGGTATGGGCGCCGATCAAGGGTTTGATGTCGGCGTCACTGCCGACCGCGAGGATGCGGTCGCCGCGAACCGCCACAGCCTGGGCGGTGGGGGTATCGGCATCCACCGTCCATACCTTGCCATTCATGAGCACCAGATCGGCGTAAAGGCGCGGCTGGGCTGCCGGCGCGAGCGCAGTCCATGCCAAAACCAGCATCGCGATCATGCCTGATTTGTTTTTCATCATCGTTCTGACTCTTTCTCTTTTGAGTGAAGACGGTTGTCAAATTTAAGGCGATAAGGTTGTTTTAACCGTCACCGTATCGGAACTGGCGGCTGCCGTAGAGATCACCAGCAGGGCGTTTGCGACCGCGCGTTCCCAGCCATCGGAGGGCGAATTCACGACCTCGTCAGCCACTACCAGGGTGCTGGAACCGCCGCCATCGAGATTGAGAGCGTCGGTGCATCCCAGGGTGAGCATGTAATCGGCCAGCTCGACCAGGTTCATGCCAACGCTCAAGTCGGGCTGGCGGCCATCGACCACCACCAGGAACAGCCGGGTCGAGTCCGCGTTAAATCCCACCGCGGTGCGCGGATGGCGGTCCGTGGCGAAGGTGGCGCTCCCCCCCTCGGCGGCATACTCCTGCAGTGCCGTGTTGCGGCCGTTGCGCAGGATGCGCGGGAATCCGCCCACCGCCTCCTTGAGCGGGCGCGTCTCCGGTTTGACCTGCAAGGCGAGGCGCACCGTATCGCCCCCCTGCAAGCCCGCGAGAAAGGGTATGGCACGGTCGTGTCCGGACAGGATCACTTTGCCTTCGGGAATGGCCCTGTTGCCCTTGTTGAGGGCTACGTCCTCGACGATGCAGGCGATGGTATCGTTGATCATCCACCTTTGCAACGGCATCAAGAGGGCTTCGGCCCCCCAGGCATTGGTGCGGGTCGAGTCGCCGTTGAAGCGGTTGTAAAGGACGAGGTGATCCGCCGCGCGGGGGATATTGACGCCATGGAGGGGCACCGCGCTCTTTTTATGCAAGACGGCGCCCTGGAAAGTAAAGCGTTCAATGACCGGTCTGTGTTCGGGTGTGAATGCGATGGCGGAATATTGGTTCGGCATGGAGAGGAGCTGCCCGTTCTCGACCTGGATGTTGATGGGGTTTCCGGTGCCTGCGCTCATATTGAAAAAATCCGCATTGATGGCGGCGACGACGCGGTGGCCCTCGCGTTGATGGCGCCGCGACATCTCCGAGGTGAGCTCCCGTGATCCCAACCGTTCGCCGGGTCGCGTCAGCACGCCCTGTCCCTTGCAGGACTCGAGAACGAGCCAGGGATTGGTCAGATCGACTTCAAGGAGAGCGATGCTCCAGGGTATGTTCCGTTCGACCACCTTCTGATAGCGCATGCCCGGCCCCACCCATTCATGGCGCACGGTGATAAAGTCCGCTGCTGTTGATGCCGTCGAGACGCAGGCGAAGAGGAGAAAAAGGAGTATCTGCCTGATCTGGTGACGTTCCATACCTGCCACTCCGGAGCTACATGGGGATGAAAAAGAGGAATTTTCAGAAATATAAGCAATCCGCAGCAAGAAAGCAAGACGGCAGAAATATTTCTCTGCGGCGGAGGCTCCTGAAGCTGTGCAAACGGATGGATTCCAGGCGAAAAGGGGGAAAAGCGGGTGCAAAAAAAAAGCCGGTCCCGGAGAACCAGCTTGAATGAGAATGTCCGGATGGGCCGGCTATTCGATGACAATCGCTTCAGCAGGGCACGATTCCGCCGCTTCGCGCACCATATCTTCCATATCCGCGGGAACGGGGCCTTCGATGGCGATGGCCACATCGCCCTTCATCTGAAACACATCGGGAGCGGTATCACAACACAGCTCGCATCCTGTGCAGAGATCGGGATCAACTTTAGTCTTCATTGTTACCTCCATATTCACACCAGCAGAGTATCGCTCTTTACCGCGATCATTTCGAGGGATAATATACAAACTATCGCAAAATGAAACAAGTTTTTTATTGCAGACGGCTCTCCGGAAAAATTCAGGACCCTAGCGGCCGCAAAAGGAAGGGAATCAGGACAGCAGTCATGGACGCATCTCGTGCACAATTCCTCTTCCTGTCCGTGGTGCGCCTGGCGTCTTCGTGGGTGCCGTCTGAATCGTGCTGCGGTCAGGTTTGCTCTTTTGTAACTATTCACCGCAAAGGTCACCGGGAAGCCTGGTCTATTTCTGTTATGCTCACGTGATTCAGAAAAATATCAGGCTTTATGCTGGAAGCCCATAAAAAGGTTATGCGTTCTGCTGGCTCTGCGGTTAAATCTGGATGGCTGAATAGTTACACCCTTTTCAAGCGTTTTATCCTCATTTTATGTTGTTTTTCAGGTTCATCCGGCAAATGAGTACTTGGTTAACCGCCGAGAACGCAGAGATACGCAAAGAAAAGAAAAACATAAAAATAGCATCGATAGAACTTTTTATGCCCGAGAAGAAATTCAAATCAAAGCTTGTACGATACTCGCAATAAAAACAGCTCGGCAGTCCCGGCACGCCCGGCGGTTTATGAATAGAACAGGCTAATTGCCAAACCGATTATTATGTTTGATCATTCATCAAGTTTCATATTGAACTATATTCTCCAAATCCCTTGGCGTTCCTCGGCGCTTTCCCGGCGGTTCATTCAGGTACGCATTTTTCGGATGATCCGTTTTTCAATGTCGTATCCGCTTCTCGAACCATGCAATGGCTCCTCCGCGGCGCGGCAAAATAACATCGTATTTTCAGATATTTCTCTTGCATTATTGCATTTAAGTATTAATTTTAGAAGAAAATATCACGAATCTCGAAAAGAAGGAACGCTGTGGTATGATGAATTATGTCTGGCTCGGACTGGTGGCGATCGGATTTATCGTTGGGGCCTGGACGGGGAATATTGAGGCGGTCACCAAAGGTGCGCTCGACTCGGCGAGCACGGCGGTGAATATTGCGCTGGGGCTCATTGGCATCATGACCCTGTGGCTGGGCGTCATGAAAATCGCCCAGGATGCCGGGCTGGTCAAGCTCCTTGCCGGCGCCATCAAACCCATCAGCAGGCGCCTCTTTCCCGATATCCCCCCGGAGCACCCGGCCATCGGCGCCATCCTCCTCAACGTTTCCGCCAACTGGCTGGGACTGAGCAACGCGGCCACGCCGATGGGACTCAAGGCCATGGAAGAACTGCAGACGCTCAATGAAAAGAAAGACACGGCCAGCGATGCCATGATCATGTTTCTGGCATTGAACACCGGCAGCATCACCCTGATTCCGATGACGGTCATCGCCGTGCGCGCCAGCATGGGATCGGCCAATCCCACCGAAATCATCGGCACTACTATTTTTGCCTCGACGATGGCCACTATTTTTGGCGTGCTGGCGGCGAAGACTTTTCTGACCCTGGAATCGGGTTGGCAGGTTTTTAAAACCAGAGTGGCCGCCGCCTGGCGGGCTTTTGTCATCGCCGGGGTGATCATCGCTGCCATTGTTGTGGCGGTTCAGACCGGCCTGATGGCCTGGGTGGCATCCCAAATTCCAGCCGATTCCTTCCGCAAAATGGTCATGCTGATTTCCACCTGGGCGATTCCCATCCTGCTCTTCTTCATCCCCGTCTTTGGTATGATTAAAAAAGTCAAAGTCTATGAGGCCTTTGTCGAGGGCGCCAAAGAGGGCTTTCAGGTCGCCGTGCGCATCATCCCCTTCCTGGTGGCCATACTGGCTGCCATCGGCATGTTTCGCGCCTCGGGCGCCATGGATTTTTTCGTCTACCTGCTCACGCCCGTGACCAATTTGATCGGCATGCCCGCGGAGGTTCTGCCCGCCGCATTGATGCGGCCGCTTTCCGGGAGCGGTTCTCTGGGCATCATCACCGAGTTGCTCAAGGTGCACGGACCGGATTCTTTTATTGGACGCATGGCATCCACGATCTTTGGCTGTTCGGAAACCACCTTTTATGTGGTGGCGGTCTACTTTGGTGCGGTGCAGATCAAAAAAATCAGAAGTGCCATTTGGGTGGGATTGATAGCGGATTTGGCAGGCATCCTCGGCACGGTATTCATCTGCCGCTACCTGTTTTTGTAAAAAAATAAGTCTTGGCATTTCACGCAACAATTTGTATTTTAGGACGTCATTGAAGCGGTTCAAGAAGTATCGGCGCTCTGATTGTGGCTTGAGGTACTTTTTGCACAGCGTCAGTACAGAGGTGCGGGGGCAGGGTTTTTCATTATGAAGAGTAGACTGGCGTATGTACATTCTTATTGCATTGTTCGTAGGTTTTCTGGCTGCCATTCCCATCGGTCCAATTAATGTATTTGCCATCACACAAACTCTGCGGCGGGATTTTCTGCACGGTTTTCTGGTAGGGTTGACGGCTGCCTTTCTCGATGTCATTTTCTGTATGGCCGCCATCACCGGCATGCACGAACTCACCACCAGCATAGAAGTACTTTTACCCACCATCAAAATACTCGGCATCATCATCATCCTTCTGCTGGCCGGCCGTCTTTATTACCAATCCAGACACTGCGACATCCATAAAAAGAATGAACAAAACAGGATATCCACCGCGCCGCGGCCGATCATTGGCGCCATCCTCCTCTATATCGCCAATCCGGGTTTGTACATGTTCTGGATCGCCGTGGGCGGCACTGTCACCGCGCACAAGCTGATCTCACCGCTGGAATGGAATGGTCTGATTTTCGCTGTGACGAGCGGGGTGGGGACGACCATCTGGTATTTTCTTCTCTGCCGTTACGTCGCAAAATACCACCATCAATTTGAGCAAAAAACCTTTGAGCGCATACTCCTCGTCACGGCTTTGATTCTGGTCGCGCTGGCCCTCTATACCGCAGTGACGCTCATCATCTGACGCAATATACTCCAGACTGCTCCCTTCCCCTCATTCCGGCTCGAAGCCGAATTCGCAAATGGTCCAGCATTTAATGGGCTTGTCCCCCGCCATGGCGGGCTGAAAGAGGCTCTGCCGGGCGGCTTCGATGGCTGCTGTCCGGCATCCGGCGCTGCCGGTTTCGTCGGCGAGTACGTGCACTTCCTCTATCCGTCCCAGTTCGTTCACCAGGATTTGCAGGCGAATGATGCCGCGCACTTTGCGTTTGCGTTCTTCTTGGGGATACTCCGCCATGACCTGGAGGACGGGGCGTGGCGGCAGCGTATCGACGGGCGCTGTGGCGAACAGACCGCCTGCGATGCCCGCCCCGGCACCGTACGCGTCCCGGCTTCCCGCCTGCGCATCCACCGTTTCCGGAATCGTCGCTTCGGGATCGGCCGTGACGGAAGGAACCGGCTGGGCGATGGCTTCCGCGACGCCCTGCATACCCGCGGGCGGCAAAGCGGGCACGATCCATTCTACGGTTTCGGCAATCAAGGGGATCTGCTCATCGAGAAGCAATGGTTTGAGCTGGCTGATGTGTCGCGGGATCATCACGCTGAGCAGAACGATCAGCACAAATGAAACGAGAAACGACAGGATCAGGCGACGCTGATAACAGGGATCGAGTTTTTTCATGATTTGCATACAGACCTGCCGAAAAAGAGCTGCCATTGTCGTTTGGGCACCAGGCACATTGGAATTAAATGGGCTCAGACCCGTCCAACCCCAACCCGGATAAACCGGAACCCTTTTGGGGCGAGCAGGCTGCTCGCCCTGCAAATGATGCCCTTTTGAAAAAAAAAGATTTGACAAGAACCCAAGGAACAACGAAGCCGAAACTTCCATCCAGTCCAAGGACTATTCTACTGAAAGAAAGTGATTTTTGCAACGATTTTTGCAGGATTCATTTGACAAGTTGGTGTAATGGTCTTATATTGAAATAGAGAACAGAGATGAATACGCTCATCACAGGATCCACTCCCAAGGAGGTTTAGCTATGCCGATACAATCCTATGCCATGGGCTGGCTGCCGGATTATCCCGATTTTCGCGACTATACACCGGAACATGCCACCATTCATCCCATGCTGGAAAAGATGGGGCTGATGCGCGGAAGAAAAAAAACACTCCCCACCCAGATCGACCTGCGCGAATATTGCTCTCCGGTTGAAGACCAGGGAGAGATCGGCTCGTGTACAGCGCAGGCGGGTGCCGGCATGGTCGAGTATTTCGCCAAACGGTCCAATGGCAAATACATGGATGTTTCCCGGCTTTTCCTCTACAAAGTGACGCGAAATATGATGCAGCAAAAAGGGGATATCGGCGCCTTCATCCGCACCACCATGGGCGCCCTGGTTCTGTTTGGCGTGCCGCCGGAAGAGTACTGGCCCTATCACGAAGCCGATTTTGACAAGGAGCCGCCTGCCTTCTGTTACGCATTCGCCCAGAATTATCAGACCATCAGCTATTACCGTCTCGATGCCGCCGGCGTCACCAAGCCTGATCTAATGAAATCCATTAAAACCAATCTGGCCTCCGGTCTGCCGACCATGTTCGGCTTCACCGTCTTCAATTCGATCTCGCAGGCCGGTGAGACGGGATTGATCCCCTACCCCACATCGGGCGAGAAGATACTCGGCGGCCATGCGGTCATGGCGGTGGGGTATGACGATAAAATCGAGATCATCAATACCCACCAAAACGGCAGCAAATGCAAGGGCGGGCTGCTCATCCGCAATTCATGGGGCGGTGGATGGGGTCAGGAGGGCTTTGGCTACCTGCCCTATGAGTATGTCTTGAAAGGATTGGCCATCGACTGGTGGTCGCTGCTCAAGAGCGAATGGGTGGAGACCGGTGAATTCAAACCGTAATCGCGGCCGTGACATCCCGGTGTCGAAAAAAAATGGGCCCCACCAGAAAAGGCGGCGCCCATTTTTTTATTTTCCCGGCCTGCGAGATAGCGCCGTGCGGCGGTGTCAGAAAAAATCCGGCCTGGCATTTACAGCTACCTAACCAGACAAATTCATAACCACAAAGTATACAAAGAACGTAAGGAAAATTTAACTCTTGTTTCTATTATAGATAACAATTAATGAGCTATCCTTCGTGTGCTTCATGATAGAGCAAAAGTCTCTGTTGTGTGATTGATACAACCTATTATCAAGCTAAACCGTAAAGCTTGCAGCAATACTGTTCAGGAATAATGCAGGCTAAAAGTTTACCTGCAGCGCGAACTGCACGAAAGGATGCACGACGCCATCACCGAGGCGCACGTCCCAATCCACCTTTTGCGCCAGATTGCTGTTATGCTTGTGCACCGTCCACACCGCATCGATGGCGCTGATGAGGTGGTTGGCAAAGATGGCGCCGAGCACGAACGTGGCTTTGTTATCGGCCCGTGCTGCAGAGAGCCGCAGTTCATCGAAGCGGCGGCGATGGACATCGGATTCCCATTTCCAGTAATAGAGATCGACATCCTTGTAATAATCGTAAAGATTGCGCTCCCGCAACCTGGCGGCATTGTAGGCATCGATATCCGCATAATTGCTGATGTTGATATAAAACGTTTCGGTTTTGCCATCGGGATCGATCCCGGCGTGGGCCGTCGCAAAGCTCTGATAATCGTCCTCCCGCCATTCACGCCAGGTTATCAATCCTGCATAGCCGAGCCACAGGGCGATCTCGGCGCCCATGAAAATTTCCGATTTTCGCACCGCGCCGCAGTAGCGTTCGCCCCAACCCGGCAGCAGCAGCGACATGATGAATGCCTTGCCTTTCGACTTTTGCGGCATGGCGGTTGGCGCCGCAGGCACAGGCGTTGGGCCCACCTCCGCCACCAGCGCCGGCCGCAGCGGGAAAAAAACCGCTTTGTTCAAGCCCGGCACCTCAGCCTGGACAGCACTTGCGAACAAGATGATAATGCTCGAATAGCAGAATACTTTTTTCATGGTTTTCACCACTCCATGCGCAGGGTCAGCGCTGTGTATGTGCGCGTATCGATGGTTTTGGGTTCGAAATAGAGATGCGCCTCGGCGATGCTTCTGTTATGACGGCTCACGCTCCACGCCGCATCCAGCGCGCTCACGATATGATTGAGGATGGCGATGCTGACACTGGTGGTGGCGTTTTTGAAGGCTTTATTGCTGGCATCCCGCCTT
>DCUM01000054.1:11583-24521 GCA_002327255.1 bacterium UBA2214
ATCATCTCGTAATATTGCTGATCCTTCTGCTCATGGAGACCGTGACTGAAGGAGTCGTGTTCCCATCGCCGTAACGCGGTCATGTCGTTACGGGAGATGCCGGAGTGATGGGCGATCCAGTCCCAGTATTTGTCTTCACTCCAGTAGGTGTCCGCATAGAGCTCGAACTCATCCTCAATCTTGTTGCCGTCGGCATTGTATTTGGAATAGAGATACCAGCCGGCGGCCTCGATGGCGACAAAGCCAGCCGCTTTCAGATAAGAACCTGCATAGAGCTGCCCCGTGCCGGGAAGGGTGGCAGAAAAAAGGAGCGCCTTGCCGACGGATTTGGGCTCGATCAGCTCGTAATACTCATCCTCTTCATCATCCTCGTAAATGGTATCCTGAATGGCCATGGCATACCGCGGCGTCTCCACCATGAAACGCTCCCAATCCGAGGCGCCTGCACATCCCACGGTGATGAGCACGGCCAAAAGCGGAACCTTTTTCATCTGTTACTCCTTTCGGTTAGAGGGGTCGCTGGGTTGTGTGCATGACACGGTAGCAACAGATCTATACCCTCCCTCGCAAAAATCAATCCAGGAAATCAAATAATAACATCGCATAATAGCGCCACTCGCGGCCATACGCCACGCCGGCATTTTCTATCCGGTCCATACCATAGGCCGCTTCCAGTTGCAAAGCTGTGGGAAATCCATAGAACGAAAAGGCTTGCAGCCGCAGGGTGACGCCGGCATCTTTTTTGAAGCGGCTGAAATCGAGACGATCCTCGTTGAAGGCATTGCCGTAATCGAAGAAGGCGCCGGCATAGAGATGATTGCCGGTGAGATGGAGAAAACGTTTCTGCCAGCTGCGCAGGAGCGGCAGGCGGTAGCTGAAGCGGCCCATGAGCAGTTTGCGGCCTTCGATGGCATAGTAGGGATATCCGCGCAATCCCGGCAGACCGCCGGCGAAAAAGTTGAAGAAATCATCGATCGGACGGTCGATCCATCCGGCCTGGAAACTGGTCGCCAGGCTGTGCTGTTTCGCCCAGGGCGCCGGCAGGTAAAAATCTCCTTTGAGCGCGATGCGATGATAGTTATAATTGCTGTAAATCTCTTGCGGCGTGCCATAACTGTTGTCGGTGGCATAATCTTTGAAAAATTTGTTGAACTCGAGTGAATAACGCAGATCGAGCTTGTGGCCGGCGCGGGGGTTGATGGCGGAGGTCATCCCCGGCACAACCCGGTCCAGATTCCAGGTGACGACGAACTGGTTGCCGATATAATAGGTATTTTGCGGCGAAGTCCACTTGATCCCCTTGAAGAAGAAATCATCGATCTTGCTGATGTAGCGGCTGTGGACGAAGGCGCCGCGCAGCATCTGGCCATCCGCCGGACTGATCTGCGCGCCGATATCGGCTTCAAGAATGTTGAATCCCAACCCGACCCGCGTCTTCTCCGGATAGTCTTCGATGACCTCGATGTCGCGCGCGACGTGGCGGGTGAAGCCATAGAGTTCCACAAAGAGCGTGGGTTTGAAACGGCGCATCTCAAAGATGGCAAAGGCGTCGAGGTCCATTTTGCTGTTGAGGCTCGCGCCGCCGAACATCGAATAGCGCTCGAGGATGTCGCTGGCGTAAAAATAGGTGCCCAGTTTCAGGGTTTTATAATCGATCATCACGCGGGGCATGAAGGTGACCTGGCCATAGGTCATCTCATAGGGTTGCGCCTGGAGCGGCGGCAGCTGCGCGTCATCGTATTCGGTCAATCTGGACAGCGATGGCGGAGTGGCGACGCGTTCCAATCCCATTTGCTCCGCATTGGCCGCAGGCGCATAAAGGGCGTGCGCCATCTCGAGCGCTGTGGTCTTTTCGAGAAGCGCGATTTTATAGCCGTCATACTGGAAATCCGCATAGGCCAATGCGCCGGTGACCGCCACGCCTGGCATGAAAGCGCCGCCGCGGACATTACTCCATAACTGCAGCGCCTGGCCATCGGCAGCCATGCTGTAAATATTAAAAATGCCGGTTTTATCCCAGGAGAACCAGATGCTCTGGCCATCGGGTGAATAGACCGGATCGCGGGCATCGCCGCTGTCTGCAATCAAGGTCGTCATCTGATTGGTTTCCAGCTCCAGCCGCACGAGATCACGGCCATGGCGCCGCGCCTGGGAAAAGACGATGTATTTGCCATCGGGGGAAAAACGCGGTGATGAGACGGCTTCGCCCCGGGTGTAGCTGGTCAACGCGCGTACGGCGTTGCCCTCGCCATCGAGGAGGAGCAAATTATCGGTGCCATCCTTCTGCACCACGCAGATCAGGTGACGGCCGTCGCGGGAGAGATCCGGATCGATACTGCGCAGAGAATGGGTCAGACGTGTTTCCTTGCGACGCGTCACGTCGAGGCGATAGAGATCGTAGAAATGGGAACCATTTTTTCCGCGTTTGCTGCGCGCGTAATAGAGATGCTGGCCGTCGCCGCTCCACGAGAGCTGGCTGTTCACCCCGGTCTTGAGCAGCTGTTTTTTGCCGGTCGCCACGTCCAAAAGCCAGAGATGGGTGAGGCCGAGGTAATCGCTCGACTCGCTGCCGCAGAACGCCAGTTTGGCGCCGTCCGGAGACCACGCGGCGTAGGTATTGCCGATCCCTTTGGGCGTGAGGATTTTCCCTTCGACGCGGTGGGAATCGATGGTGGCAAGGCGCTGGCGGTAGTAGGTGTTCATCTCCTGCTGCCAGCGGGCATAGAGTTCCTCGCCGCTGAGGCCGGTGACCTCGCGGAGCGCCGATTCGGCGGTGAAGCGCAGAGGTTTGGCAAGATTCTCCGCCAGTTGCCGCAGTGCGGATTCACCCCAGTGATGCACGATATAGCGCGTCAGGCCATATCCGGCGTTGTAGGTGCGTTCATTGCCGAGGCTGTTTTTGCCAAAAACGCCCATCTCCGCATAGGTCAGCGCCCGATCGGAAATGAGTGCCGTGCGAATGAGCATGTCACGATGGCTGTCCCACAGGTCGTAATCGAGTCCCTGAATCTGAAACTGTGCCATGCCCTCAGCCAGCCACATGGGGATCACCGTCATGGATAGGGGATAGGAGGCGATGACATGGGGGTAACCGTAGAGTACGTCCTCGCGCTTTTCGGGTTCGTAACCGAACATCTGCAGGTAAAAGGCGGGCACTTTGCGCGTCATTTTACGCGCTGCGCCCAGCGAGATCATGTGACTGAATTCATGCGTGACGACATTGCGCAGCCAGTCATGGGTGCCGCGCAGGATGAAGGTCATCTGCGGCGCCCAGATTTCCACCTTGTTGTCGTAATAAAAAGCGGCGCCGTTGGAGTTGTCGTCGTGATCCTTGACGATGAAGTGAATGATGCCGTCGGGGTGATGGTTGTAAAGCCGGGTGATGGGATCATAGATATCCTCGGCGATTTGTGCGATCACCCGGGCGCTGCGTTCCGCGCCCTCGTGGAAATGGATGTGAAAATGTTCGGTCTTGTAGGTATACCAGCTCAGCTCGGGATGATTGACTTGCTCATCCTGCGCGTTCACGGGCCCTGCGCAGAGCCAGGCACAGGCAAAAACAGCCAACAGCGTCTTTAAGCACTTCTTATGTCGTCCCATATCTGTCATTGCCGCAGCGTTCCTCTCCTTGTCTCGCTGATCGTTTCCCGGAAGTCACTTTTTCTGTCCAGAACTCTTCGCTGTGCCCCTCGTCATGGCGGCATCCGCATCGCATTATTTGGTGACCGCGATCTTTATGATTTGTGTAGCGCTGTGGCTGCCCGATTGGGCCTCGACCCTGGCGAGATAGACCCCACTGTGAATCGCAGCGATGGACCAGGGGATTTCATGTTCTCCGGCGGTCAGGGCGGTTGCCGTCAACTCCTGAACGAAATTGGCCGCCAGGTCATAGATGCGAATGCGCATCTGTTCGCACGCCTGCGTGAGTGTGAAACGAATGGTGGTCGATCCATAGCTGACCGGATTGGGATAACAGAAGACGCGCCGAGCGGGCAGCAAGTCAGAGGCGTCCGGTGGCGTAATGGCAGCCGGTTCCAGGTGAAACGTCCTGCCCTCGCCACCGTACTGTCCCCACACCTGGTATTCGATCTCCGGAAGCGCAAGATTCCACATCAGGAGAACGCCATCCTGGTTAAGAGCGGCGAGATTGAGATAGCCCTTGCCCTGCAAATCCGCCAGCACCGGGGTCGTCACCAGGGGAGCATCGCCGCTGAGCGGGAATCGCGGCAAACGGCTGCCGGTGTGATCGTACGCCATGATGCGTCCATCTGTTGCGGGGGCAATCGCCACGGCGGATCCACCCTTTTTGTGGCGGGCAAAGAGGGCTCCGACCGTAGCGCTGACGGAATCGGCTGTATAGGTGGCCGCGGGAAAATTGAGCACCGCGGCGCCGTTGCGCTCAAAGGCGAAAAATCCCTCGCGGCTGTTGCAGAGGATTTCCGGCAGGCCATCGCGGTCGATGTCGCCCAGTGCGGGCGCCGTGATGTCGTGGAGCAGCTGCAGCGGTTTGTGATCGTGGAGCAGCTGGCCGTTTGCAGAGTAGAGTTGTATGCGTCCGCTATCGTAAACCAGGGCGACCTCCAGCTGCCCGTCGCCGTCAAAATCAGCGACCAGGGGTGTGGCGACGCCGGCCGGAACCGTGGCATGCCAGAGGAGGGCGCCGGCGCTGAGGTTGCAGGCCCTCAGGGTTTGATCAGCGCTGAGGACGATGAGTTCCGCTCCGTTCTGCGGAAACCAGGCGAGACGGGTCACCGCCGCGCTGGCCAACGAATAGGAAGTATTTTTCTGCAAGGGCGTCCCGGGACCCGGACAGATGAAGAGTTCCAGGGTGCCGTTGCTGTTGCCGGTGACCAGTGCCGGGTCCGCTGCACCGCCGCCCCTGGGCAGGATCATCGCCGCCGTACGGAGCGCGCCTTCGAAGAGCGCCTTTTCGGCGGAAACGCCCGTGGGGAGCAGGTGATAAAGCGTGATGCCCTGCGCTTCGTCTACCGCAATGACCTCATACGTATTATCGCCATCGAGGTTGGCATAGAGTAACGGAAGGGACAAGCCGTTTACCGGCGTCAATTCATAACCGCTGAAGGGCGAGAGTGCGTTGCCATCGCCACGCCAGGCGTAGACCTTTCCCGCCGCGGTGGCGGCGAAGAGGTGTCCCGGGAGGCCGTTGAGGCTCGGGATGGCCAGCAGCGCAGCGTGGTTGAACGCCTGGCCGGCCGCTTCCAGCCGCGGAAATCCTTCCACCAGCAGGTCGGAAGCGATCGAAGCGGTCATGACCGTATCGAGTCCGGAGATGTGTTTGATGGTGATATGGGTCTTGACACCACCGTGGCCATCGCTGCTGGGGATGGAGCGGGGCGAGAACGCGACCTGGGGGGCCTCATTGACATAGAGATGGGACTCGTTGCCCGCCCAATAGGGATCCCAATAATCGCCATTTTCGGTGCCGTATCCGTAATCGAACATGGAATAGAGATAACCGATATCCTGGGCGCCGTCGCATTCCACGAGATCGACGCCGCGATGGTCGCGGTCGTTGTTGATGGTATTATCGGCGAGCCGGGTTTCGATGACGCGTTCGTCGATGTGCCAGATGAGGAGTCCGGAACCCGGCAAACCGTAGTCGTATTCATCGATGCTGATGAGGACGCCGATGTCCGCGGGGGCGACGACGCGGCCGGTGGAATCGAATTCCGCCCTTCTGCCCTGGCGGTCGCGGCCGATGGTGATTTTATCGTGGTTGGGGTCGCGCTGGCGGTTTTCGATGAGGAAATATTCCTTGGCGCTGATGGGCACCTTGATGAGGTGCGGTGCACTGGTGGTTGAAAAACTGCCGATGCGGACGTTGGCGGCGGTCTGAACCACGACCGGCTCTTCCCACCCCATATGGAGCTTTTCCCAGGCGCTGGGGTGTGCGGGGATGAAGCCCTGAAAATTATAGGAGCCCTGGTCCATGAGTCCCCAGCGGCCGATGCCCGCGCGGCCGCTCTCGGTATCGAAAAGATTGGGCATGCCGATCTGGCTGCCGAACAGAAGCGTCATCGAGCCTAGAAGCCCCAGCGTCAAGCCTTCCTGATTCTGGGTCTCCGGGAGGATGATGCCTTCGCGGACATGGACGCCGCCGGGACAGGGAATGCCGGGGAACGTTTCATTTTCCGCCAGAGCGGCGCGGAGGGCCGAAAAATCGATATAAACGGATTGAATATCAAAGGGGCTGGTGTCGAAATCGAAGGCAAAATCCTGTCCCACACCGGCGTGAAAAACAATGACATAGTCGTATTTGCTGAAATCGATTTCCGGGTCTGCTGCAGCGGCCGTGATCGCATCGCGCAGCAACTCGGCGCGGCGCTTTTCCTGCAAGGCGGCGTTTTCCTGGCCGCTGTAATGGACCATATCGTGAGCGAGCTGGTAGGCGGATGTCTCCGCCGACGGGAAGACCTCAGCCTGCAGGGAGAGGCGCCCACCCGAGATGCGCGAGAAGTAGGTGTGCAGGGCGAGCAGCTGATCCTGAAAATAGGTGCGATTGTGCGGCGGACGATCCAGGCTGTATTCAGACTGCGTCGACAGGTCGAAGCGCCCGTTTCCCGTGGTCGTTTTGACCTCATCGGCGAGAAACTCGACGCGCAGAGCGAGAATCTGCAGGGTTACGGTTTGCGCAGAACCCATGGGGGTGGTGGCGGCAGCATGGGGATTCCAGATTGCAGGCGTGCGCATGGTAAAAGCGGTCAGGGCGCTCGAAATGCCCAGGCACAACAGGATCGACACGAGAAGGTTCAATCGTCTCAGCATGAAGAGTTCCCAAAAAATGAGTGTTCGGGCAGCCGACGGGCTTATACTGAGAAGGGCAAAAGCCCAAGACGGCCCTTGCCCTTCCGCGAACTCGCAGTAGAACCTAGAAACCGATGCTCAGAGAGAAACGCATGGTATTGGCCAGCGGGTGTCCTTCGTCCGCAGAGATGTAGCTGAAATCAAAGCGGTAGAGGCTGTACTGAATGCCGGCGCCAAGACTCAGGAAGGTGACCTTTCCGGGTTCGTCCCAGTAATAGCCGGCGCGCAGGGCGAACATATCGCTGTACCAATATTCCGCGCCGCCGCTGAAAATGCCATTGAACATGGTCTTATATTCGATCTGGGTCTCTTTATCCCCGGTCTGGGTGGTTTTTGCCACCTTGATGGTCCATGGCGATGTGAAAATAGCTTTATAGAAGGCATCGGAAGTGCCATCTTTATGACGGTTGACCATCATTTTGTTCATATCGCCGACCAGGGTGAGTTTGTTGTATTTATCGTTGAGCAGGCGGTAGGCGAAGCCCACTTTCAGGTTGGTGGGCAAGGGATCGGCCTGTGCCGCATCGATATAGGTGATTTTGGGGCCCATATTGGAGAGGTTGGCGCCCACACTCAGGCGCGGCGCAAAGGGCAGTTTATAGAGGGTAGCCAGATCGAACGCGAAAGCGCTGGCGCGGCCATCCCCCTTCTCCTCGCCGGCGCCGAAGGGGGCGAGATTGGAATAGATGTAGCGCAAGCCCAGGCCAACCCCCAAGTGCTCGCTCAATTGCGTGCCAAAGGTGGCGGAAGCGGCAAATTCATAGCTTGAAAATTCGCCCACCGGATCCGGACTGTCTTCGAGGGTCTGGAACTGCTTGCCGAGATTCAAATAGGTCACATTGACGCCAATGGTGCCCAGTCCTTCGATATGCTGTTTGTAGGCGGCGAATTCGATGAACAGGTCATTGCCGAATTGCGGCAGCCAGTTGGCGTGCATCAGGGTCACTTCCTTGCCGCGTTGAAACGCCAGGCCGGCGGGATTGTAATAAACCGCAGTGGCGTCATCAGCCAAACCGACGAAGGCTTCTCCCATGCCGGCAGGCCGGGCGCCCGGTGAAATGAGCAGGAACAGAACCGCCGATTCACTGACCGCAAAGGCAGTGGTGAAAGAGAACAGGATCACAGCGGTTATGACTACGGTTTTTAGAACGTTCTTCATGTCTTCCTCCTTTATAAAAGCACTCTCAATATCGTTCGCTGCAAAAAAAAAATCCGAATGCCAGGCTTGTGTTTGTATCGCTTCTCAGCCATCGACATTCGGATGAAATGGAGACAAAGAAGCCTATACAAAATCGTTAAAGTGGCGAAAGCCAAATGTGTACTGATACATTTTGGATTTTCGATAAATTAAAAATCTTTAACGAAGGTGTATAGGCTCACTCCCAAAAACCGTACTATTCTTGCTTGCTAAAAGTTAGTAACGAAAAAAGACAATTGCAACCTTTTTTTTCAGTTTTCTCGCATTTCTACATACAATAACCATACCAAAAAAACGGCAAAAACCGCTCTGCGAAGAAAACCATTTTAGTGGCTATAATTAATATATTTATAAAAATACTTTGTCGGTCACGCCTTCGCGCAGCCGTCGATAGATGTCTCATAAACGTGCAACTGTCATGAAATCATGACACACGAGCGACGATCGGCCTCTTACAGATATAAACCATTGCTGTGTGCGAATTGTTCCCACGATCTGCAGTAACCGTTTCGGCGACGATCAGCCGATTTTCGCTTTGTAGGCGGCTGCATCCATCAGGCTTTTCAATTCGCCGGGATCCGTCATTTTGACTTTGATCATCCAGCCGTCACCGTAGGGATCCTTGTTGACGATTTCCGGGGCATCGGCCAGCAGCGGATTGACCCCGGTGATGGCGCCGGAGACGGCTGCGAAGAGATCGGAAACGGCTTTGACGGCCTCGATGGTGCCAAAAGAGTCGTTTTGCGTCACTGGTGTGCCCACTTCGGGCAGTTCCACAAAAACCACATCCCCCAACTCCCCCTGGGCATAATCGGTGATGCCGATGGTAGCCTCATCGCCATCTACAGCGACCCACTCGTGTTCTTCGGTATACAGCAAATCACTCGGGACTTTCATGGGAATCCTCCGTCGGTTTAGAAAAGTGTTTGTTCGATATATTTGGTATTGAATCTGCCGGCGCGAAAATTTTCTTCTTTCAATATCTTTTTGTGCAGCGGGATGGTCGTGGCGATCCCTTCGACCACAAATTCATCCAGCGCCCGCTGCATGCGCGTCATGGCTTCCTCGCGCGTCGTGCCATGAACGATCAGTTTGGCGATGAGGGAATCGTAGTTTGGCGGGATGACGTATTGCGCATAGGCATGGGTATCAACGCGCACGCCGAATCCCCCCGGGACATGAAACGAAGTGATGGTGCCGGGGCAGGGACGAAAATCGTGGCTTGGGTCTTCGGCATTGATGCGGCATTCGATGGCATGACCGCGCATCTTCCAGAAGCGCAGATCGGCGCGCAGACGGCCGCCGGCCGCCATGCGGATCTGCTCCTCCACCAGATCCAACCCATACACCATCTCGGTGACGGGATGTTCGACCTGAATGCGGGTGTTCATCTCCATGAAATAGAAATGACCGCGCTCGTCGAGTAAAAATTCAACCGTGCCTGCGCTGTTATAACGCACCCGTCTGGCGCCCTTGACAGCGGCAGCGCTCATCTCGCGACGAAGTTTGGCGGAAACCGCGGGAGAGGGCGATTCTTCGATGAGCTTTTGGTGTTTGCGCTGAATCGAACATTCGCGTTCGCCCAAAGCCACGACATTGCCGTGGTTATCGCCCAGCAACTGCACTTCGATGTGGCGGGGGTTTTCAAAATATTTTTCCAGGTAGAGAGCGGGATTGTTGAAAGCGGCCTGGGATTCGGTCATGGCGGTGTTGTAGGCGTTGGCCAGATCCTGTGGTGTGCGCACCACCCGCATGCCTCTTCCGCCGCCGCCTGCCACCGCCTTGATGATCACCGGATAGCCGATATGGGCGGCAATATCCGCAGCGGCCTTGACACTGTGCACCACCCCATCTGAACCGGGAATGACGGGCACACCGGCGCTGTGCATGGTCTCCTTGGCCCGCGCTTTATCACCCATGAGCGTGATGACTTCGGGCGTGGGACCAATGAAAGCGATGCCGCAGGAATTGCAGATATCGGCAAAATGGGCATTTTCCGCCAGAAAACCATATCCGGGATGAATCGCTTCCGCATTGGTTATTTCCGCAGCGCTGATGATATGCGGAATGTTCAGATAGCTTTTGGAACTGGCGGGCGGTCCGATGCAGACGGCTTCGTCGGCAAAACGGACGTGCAGGCTGTTGGCGTCGGCCTCGCTGTAGACAGCCACGGTGCTGATGCCCAACTCCTTGCAGGCGCGGATGACGCGCAAAGCAATCTCGCCGCGATTGGCTATGAGTATTTTTTTAAACAAGGTATTCCTTGTATTTGGTTCAAGATTGACGATGCATGAGACATTTTTTCAAACGTGCAATGTTTACGCCGGAGCATTGCGGTATCGGATCACCCGCTTTTTCAGTTAAGATGGTTGACCAGACACGGCCACCGTCACAGCGGCGTGTTGACCACGGGACAGCCATTCACTGCATCATTTAACCGGTTCAACGAGAAAGAGGGTCTGATTGTACTCCACGGGTTGCGCGTTGTCAGCGAGAATTTTGACCACCTTGCCATTCACCTCCGCCTCGATCTCATTCATCAATTTCATGGCTTCGATGATACACAGCACCTTGCCGGGCGCGACCATATCCCCTTCACGGATATAGGGCTCCGCATCGGGCGCAGACGCACGATAAAAGGTGCCCACCATGGGCGCCTTGATCTCCAGGAGGTTGTCGTCTCGCACCGCTTTTTCAGCCACCGGGCCGCTCTGGTGTACAAAGGGCAGTGGCGTCGCCGCGACAGAGTGTTCCGCTCGCGGCGCCGAAGTGGTGACAATTTCAATGCCGCCGGATCGCGTAGCGCTGCCCGCCGAAGTGGATTTGCTGATTCTGACCTTCCGTCCCCACCAATAGGTTATTTCCAACTCGCCGATGATGCTCTCTTCAACAATTCTAACGAGTTCTCTGATCTCTTTCGCCCGCATGTGTTCTCCTATGACAGATTAATGAGCTATTCCCTGACGCGCTCTATGTAAGTCGCAGTCCGCGTGTCCACTTTGAGTACTTCCCCCTCTTCAATGAAGAGCGGCACGAGCACCACACCGCCGGTCTCGAGGACTGCCTTTTTGGTGGCTCCTGAAACCGTATCACCGCGAACGCCCGGTTCGGTGGAAGCGACTTTGAGATGAACAAAATTGGGCAATTCCGCACCGATCGGTTGGTCATCATGCAGCAGCACCGCCACTTTTTCCCCTTCCTTGAGAAAATCGGTGCCGGAATTGATCATGGCGACTGGCACCGTCAGCTGCTCATAGGTATCATTAGCCATGAGCATGAGATTTTCGCCATCGAGGTAAAGGAACTGCATGGGACGCCTTTCCAGCTCGGCCTCCTGCACCTTGTCGCCGGAACGGAAGGTTTTTTCCAGAACCCGGCCCGTCTTCAAATTGCGCACTTTGGTGCGCACATAGGCGCCGCCGCGTCCCATTTTGAAGTGCTGAAAATCGACAATGATAAATAATTCACCTTCCGATAAAAAGACAAAACCGTTTCTGAAATCCGCCGTCGATGCCATGGTGCGTAAAATCCTTCTTGCTTTATGATCGTTTCCTGTCTGCCAGCGCTTCTCGCAAGAGCGTGGTCACGGTTTTGGGATTGGCGCGTCCGGAGGTGGCTTTCATCACCAGTCCCATGAGAAATCCAAACACTTTTTCATTGCCCTGCAGGTAGGACTGTACATCGCCCGCTTGCTGCTGCAACACCCGGGCGATGGCCCGGCGCAAGGCGGCGTCATCATTGATCTGCGCCATGCCGCCCTCCGCCACCAGGGTGCGGGGGGCGTGGCCGGTCCGCACCACTTCTTCGAGAATCTTTTTCGCCACCGCCGCATTGATTTCAGAACGGCTCACCATCTCGAGCAACTCGACGAGGCGGAGCGGCGTCATGGCCAATTCGCTGATCGATTTTCCGCTCTCCTTGCAGGCGCGCAGGACTTCGCCCATGACCCAATTGCTGGCCAGCTTTTTATCGGCGACCTGCGCGGCAACTGCTTCAAAATAGCGCGCCACGTCGGCATCTTCGCTCAGGAGCGCCGCATCGTACGCCGGCAGAGCAAATTCACGCTGATAGCGCTCCTTTTTGGCCCGCGGCAATTCCGGCAGTTGCTGACGCTGTTCCTCGATCCACCCGGCATCGATCATCACCGGCAGCAGATCGGGCTCGGGGAAATAGCGATAGTCGTGGGAGAACTCTTTGCTGCGCATCGGCACGGCGACGTTGCGGCCGGGATCCCATAACAGCGTCTCCTGCAGCACCTCCTGGCCTTCGTCCAAAAGGGCGCATTGACGGGCGTATTCGTAGGTCAGTGCGCGCTCGACGTGACGAAACGAATTCATATTCTTCAATTCCGTCTTGGTGCCCAGGGTCGCGGTTCCGCGCCTGCGCACGGAAATATTGGCGTCGCAGCGCAGACTGCCCTCTTCCATGTTGCCATCGCAAATTTCGAGATAACGCACCAACTGCCGCAAGTGGCTCAGGAAGACGGCGGCATCTTCCGGGGCGCGCACATCCGGTTCCGTGACCAGTTCGAGCAGCGGCACGCCGCAGCGGTTGAGATCGACCAGTGATTCATCCGCGCTGACATAGGTTTCATGGTGCATCGATTTGCCGGCATCCTCTTCCAGATGAATGCGGCGGATGCGCACTTCATAGGGCTCCCCCGACGCCGTGTCGATGATGATGCGCCCCTTTTCGCAGAAAGGCTGTTCAAACTGGGAGATTTGGTAGCCTTTGGGTAAATCGGGGTAGAAATAGTTCTTGCGCGCAAAGAGCGATTTCGCATTGATCGTGCAGCCGGTGGCCAGCGCCAGGCGTGCCGCAAAATCGACTGTCTTGCGATTCAGCACCGGCAAGGCGCCCGGCAGCCCGAGACAGACCGGACAAACCTGGCTGTTGGCGTCGGCGCCAAATCGGG
>DCUM01000054.1:24538-34459 GCA_002327255.1 bacterium UBA2214
TCACCCCATCCCGTTGGTTAAGACCTGGCGCGCCGGGATGAAATGGCGTTCCATGAGATGCGCCAGTCGCAAGAGTGTTCCTTCATCAAATGGCCGTCCGATCAACTGCGCGCCGATGGGCAACCCCTGTGTATCTCTGCCGCAGGGAATGGAAAGGGCCGGCAATCCGCTCAGATTCACCGAAACCGTATAAACATCGGAGAGATACATGGTCAGTGGATCCGCCACTTTTTCACCGATGCGGAAGGCGGTGGTGGGACAGGTCGGCGTCAGCAAAACGTCGCACTGGCGCCACGCCTTTTCAAAATCAGCGCGGATGCAGGTGCGCACCTGCTGCGCCTTGTTATAATAGGCCTCATAGTATCCGCTGGAGAGCACATAGGTGCCGAGCATGATTCTTCGCTTCACTTCGGCTCCCAGAGCCCGGCTGCGCGTGTTCACATACATCTCTTCCAGAGAAGGGCTTTGCCCGGCGCGCACGCCGTAATGGGCGCCGTCATAGCGCGCCAGATTCGCGGAGGCTTCGGCATTGGCCAGTATGTAATAGGCCGCGATGCTGTACGGGGTATGGGGCAGAGAAACCGGCACCGTGACGGCCTGCAGCTCTTCGAAAAAACGCACGGTGTCACTGAGCGCTTGACGCACCGGCTCTTCCAGGCCCTCTTCATAATATTCTTTCGGGATGCCAATCCGCATGCCTGCTATGCCACCCTCCAGGGTCGCGCTGAAATCGGGGACGGGGAGGGACGCGCTGGTGGCATCGAGCGGATCGTGACCGGCCATGACCTGCAGCAAGGCAGCCGCATCCGCCGTCGACCGTGTCAAGGGACCGATTTGATCCAGCGACGAGGCAAAGGCGACCAGGCCATAACGCGAAACGCGACCATAGGACGGTTTGAGTCCGATCACGCCGCAGAAGGAAGCCGGTTGGCGGATGGAGCCGCCGGTATCGCTGCCGAGGGCGGCCGTGCACATGCCGGCCGCGACCGCCGCGGCCGACCCGCCCGAAGAACCGCCCGGGACGCGTTCCCGGTTGACGGGATTGCGCACCGCGCCGAATGCCGAATTTTCCGTGGAAGAACCCATGGCGAATTCGTCCATGTTGGTCTTGCCAATGAAAATGGCGTCTGCGTCAGCCAGCCGCTGCAGCACCGTCGCCGTGTAGGGCGCCTTGAAGTCACGCAAAATCTCCGAGCCGCACGTCGTGCCGCCATAATCGAGGACGATATTGTCCTTTATCGCCAGCACCATGCCCGCCAGTGCTCCCGCCGTACCCTGTGCCCGCTTTCGTTCGATTGCTTCGGCCTGGGCCAGCGCTCTTTCCTTGAAAACTGAAATGAAGGCGTTGAGCTCAGCGCCTTCATCGATATGCGCCAGATAATGGGTGGTTAACGCAGGACAGTTCGTGGCACCGTCGGATAACAGCTGCTGGATGGTATGCAAATTGGTAAAATCATGCATCGAACGATATAACCTCAGCCATCACGATGATGTGACCGCTACCCGTTGTTCTTATCTTCACCCGGTGTAATTTCAGGGCTTTTGCCGCCGCTTTTGACCGAATCGTCGACTTCCTTGGCGGCGTTTTTGAACTCCTTGATGCCCTGCCCGAGGCCCTTGGCCAATTCGGGAATTTTTTTCGCCCCGAATAACAGAACCAGAACAAGAATGATCAATACCCATTCTGTAGGACCGATACCCATACCAACCTCCTGTTTTATATCTACTTAAAATCTTTTAAAATCATCCGATAGATCAAGTTCTTTTTTGACATCATCGGCGGCCTTTTTGAGTTCGCGAATGCCTTTGCCCAAACCGCGTGCCAGTTCAGGCAGCCGTTTGGAGCCGAACAAGATCAGGACAAGGACCAGGATGACCATCATCTCGTCCATACCTATGCCGGGCAACATATATACCTCCAAACTGAAAGATAGAGCAAGGAAATATAGTTTTCTGACCGCTCATTTGCAAGTAATTTATTCAGGCATACCAGCGAAAGATGTAGGCTGCGATGATGATGCCGATGACACCGATGATGTTGAGGTGGAAGGTGAAACCCACAGTGAAAGAGATAATGACGAGATTGATTTCCGTGGGACTGAAACCCACACTCGCCGAGCGCAGGAAAAAGTCCTTGACGACACCGTCCGGAAACAGCAATCCGATGATCTGGCCCAAAGCGGATCCCATCAACGCCCCCAGGATGATGGTCAGCACGATCCAACCGAGTGAAAATCTTCTTTTCATGGCACTGTGTTCCTTTAAATAAATGGCTGTTATCCCCGTAATTAAGGCGTTGGATAAGAATCCTTTCTCTCTTCAGCGATGATGGTGATATCCGCGTCCGGTTCCTGGCGCAGAATGGAGACGACGGCTTTGACGATGCCAAAAATGATATACAAAGCCATGAACGGGAAGAGAACATACCTGGGCGTGATCAGGAAGGCGAGAATACCCACCAAGGTCACGATCAGCTTGACGCGGTTCGAACCTTTTTCTTTGAGATTGAAATTGGGGATCCCATCATAGCGGATGGTGCTGGCCATGAGCAGGCTGATCAGGGGCACGATGCCCACCAGGGCGCTCAGCATCGGCTCCCACTGTAATTCATTGTGCAGGATGACGAAACCGGCGATGGTCACGGCCGCGGAAGGAGCGGGCAAGCCGAGATAGTCACTCGATTTGCCTTGTTGCATGGTATAGACGTTATAGCGCGCCAGTCGGAACGCGGCAAAGAGCAGCGGGAAAAAAGCGAGGATAAGCCCGACAGGCGGATGGAGCCGGTAGAGGTAGATCTGATGGACCAGAAGTGCCGGCGCCAGTCCCGCGGAGATGACGTCACCGAGTGAATCCATCTGCAAGCCAAATTCATTGCTCTGTCCGGTAGCGCGGGCGATGCGGCCGTCCAGGGCATCGAACACCGTTGCCAGAAAAATCAACCAGGCGGCATTGACGTAATTGGCATTGACAATCTGCACCACGGCGAGAAAACCGCAAAAGATATTCAATGCGGTGAACACATTAGGCACGGTGATGTAGGTGCTTTTTCTTCTGACGCGTTTTTTTCCTGATTTCATCATAGGGATGTTATCACGCCGACGGAGCGTGATCGACCTTTCTGTTTGCGAAAAAATCTCCGGCCTGCCTGATTGGGGCGTTGACGTTCGTCGCCACTCACGCCGACAGCAGCCGGGAACGAATTTCGGCGAGATGTTCGGCCAGTGCCGCTGCATCGCCATCGATAATCTCCTGTTTGGGCTGGCGCAGGTCGATGAGCCGCATGGTATTGAGGCTGAGTTCATCCGCCAGAACAATGCGGCTCTGAAAGCGCCCGAATTCAAGCCGGAGGTCTACCAACTGAAAATCACGACGGCGCAGAAATGCCTTGAGGATGGCGTTGATCTTGGACGCCAGCCGATGAATTTCCCTGATTTCGCCAGAGGTCGCATGCCCGAAGGAGACCAGATGATCTTCATTAATCATAGGATCATCACGTTCTGCATCCTTGAGATAGTATTCGATGATCGGGCATTCCAGTTCCTTGCCTTCCTGCAGGCGATATTGCTTGACCAGCGTTCCCGCTGCGACATTGCGCACCATGACCATGACCGGAATCATGTCGAGTTTTTTCGCCAGCAATTCGCGGTCGGAAACGTCGCGTAAATAGTGGGTTGAAATATGATAGCTCTCCAGCAAGCGGAAAAGGAGCGCGGCAATTTGCTGATTGAGGTGTCCCTTGCCTTTTAACGGGGCGTTTTTGGCGCCCGCCTGGGAGCACGCATCATCTTTAAACTCGAGAAGCAAATCCTGCTCATTCTCCGCTTCATAGACCTTTTTGGTCTTGCCCTCAAAGATTTTTTTCTTTTTCAAGCTCGTCTCCTTAATTGTCTGAATGACGTCAGCTGAAAGGTGAACATCAGGAGATACCTGCACGATCATAGATATGCTGAATATTTCTCAGACACGCCTTTTCGTCAAAACAGGATTCTATATCCAGGGGAGAGAGAACCGCCAGGATACGCTCATCCCGGAGGATAGCCTCTTTGAACACGCCGCCTTCGCGCCAGCAGCGCATCGCGTTTTCCTGCACCACGCGGTAGGCCGTCTCCCGGCTCATGCCCTTCTGCGTCAAAGCCAATAACACCGGCTGCGAAAAGACCAATCCGCGGGTGCGGTCGACATTTTTGAGCATATTTTCCGGATAGATGACGAGTTGATCCAGGATGTGCGTCAGGCGATGCACCATGTAATCGAGCAGGATGAAACTGTCCGGAAAAATGACGCGCTCCACCGAAGAATGACTGATATCGCGCTCGTGCCACAACGCGATGTTTTCCACGGCGGCGTGGGCATTGCTGCGCAGCAGCCGCGACAACCCGGTGATGTTTTCGCAGCCGATGGGATTGCGTTTATGTGGCATGGCGGAGGAACCCTTCTGGCCGCTGCTGAAAGGTTCCTCGACTTCCAGCACTTCGGTGCGCTGCAAGTGGCGAATCTCGACGGCGACTTTTTCCAGCGCCGCAGCGCACAGGGCGATGACCTGGAGCAGATGGGCGTGGAGATCGCGCTGCATCACCTGCGTCGTGACCGTCGCCGGCCGCAGCCCCAACTTGCGGCAGGTGATGATTTCGACCATCGGATCGATCTGGGCATAATTGCCGACAGCACCCGAGATCATCCCCACGGCGATCTCGTCCAGTGCGCGGTCGAGGCGCTGCAGATTGCGCCCCATCTCATCATACCACAAGACAAATTTGAGGCCAAAGCTGGTGGGTTCGGCGTGGATGCCGTGACTGCGGCCGATGCACACCGTCTCCTTGTGGGTGAGGGCTTGTCTTTTCAGAACCTCGCGCAGGGCGACGATGCCGCTGCGCAGCAGGAAGCCCGCGTCGCGAATCTGCAGGTTCAAGGCGGTGTCGAGCAAGTCGGACGAGGTCATGCCGAGATGGATGTAGCGCGCCTCGTCGCCGACATATTCGGCGACATTGGTGAGGAAGGCGATGACGTCGTGCTTGACTTCCGCCTCGATCGCTTCGATGCGATCCGGCGAAAACCGCGCCCGGGTGCGGATGACCTCCACCGCCGCCGCCGGAATATGCCCCAGTTCGGCCTGGGCTTCACAGGCGGCCACTTCCACCCGGAGCCAGGTGGCGTATTTATGGGCATCACTCCACAGGACGCCCATTTCGGGACGGGTATAGCGTTTGATCATGAGCTTCGCCCCCGGACCTTGCGGTCGTTGGTCTCCAGGCGCACGGGGATGGTGATGAAACGGCGCTCCCGGTAGACGCGGAATTGCAGCAAATCGCCGCGCTTCAGATCCAGATCATCGATGATCGCCTGCACATCCTCGAAATTCTCCACCTCACGGCTGTTGATGCCCATGATGACATCGCCGACCTGGAGTCCGGCCTGGGCCGCCGCACTCGTGGCATCGATCGCGGAAACGATGACGCCGTGGCTGCTCTTCAGACCGAGATGGCGTGCCACCAGCGGCGACATGGCTTCGTAGGTGATGCCGGTGCGCCAGGCGCGATCCACTTTGCCGTAATTGATGAGATCATTGAGGATGCGTTTGACGCGGTTGATGGGCAGCGCAAAACCGAGTCCGATGTTGGTGCCGCTGCTGGAGAGAATGTAGGTATTGATGCCGATCACCTCGCCGTTGCAGTTGGCCAGGGGACCGCCGCTGTTGCCGCTGTTGATGGCGGCGTCGGTTTGCAGCATGTCTTCGAAAATGCGCTCGTTATTCTGGCGGCCGAAATCCTGATCCTTGGCGCTGATGACGCCCACGGTCACGGTGGGTTTCGAGCCGAGATCGAAGAGGCCGAAGGGATTGCCCAGGGCGATGGCCCATTCGCCGATGATCACGTCATCGGAGTCGCCCAGGCGCGCATAGGGAAAGTCGTTGCCATCGATCTTGAGGATGGCGACATCGGTGACGAAATCCTCGCCGATTTTGCGCGCCACATACTGTTTGCCGCCGACGCGGGTGACGATAATTTCGGTGGCATCGTGAACGACATGCTGGTTGGTGAGAATATAGCCCTCTCTGGAGATGATGAAACCCGACCCCAGACTCTTGACGCGCTTTTCCACCGGCACATCGCGGAAAAACTGCCGGAAAAAGGGATCATCGGCAAAGGGATTGCGCTGGTAGTAACGCTGCACCTGAATGACGTTGATGCCGACCACGGCGGGACTCATCTCGGCGATGGCGCGGGTGATGGCATTCTGGCGGCTGTAGAGCACATCGTCCGCCACAGCCACGGCTCGTTGATCCGCGGCCACCGGAGCGGCGGTCACGGCCGGCCCTGCAGAACGGTGCGCTTGCTGCTTGCTGGAACAAACCATCAGGGCGAGTATGCCAAAGAGCATGCCTGTCATCAGGAGAAACAGTTGTCGCGAGAGCGGGCGAGATTTCACGTAAAATCCTCAATAATTTGGAAATTTTCATATCCTGCAGACAGCCGGAACAGGGGTGCCCATAAAAATTTGACGGAATAATTCACAGGAGATTCTTTGCGATTTTTCTGCGCCACGCAGCTTGCGCAGCAGTGAATGATTCAGGCCTGATTGTGACCCGTCGTGCGCTTTTCCTGGCGTCATAGCGGCAGGGTACGAGAAATGCTCCTCTCAGCGCTTTTCCACGCTTTCCCAATCCTTGAGAAAGAGCTGAATGCCGGTATCGGTCAGGGGATGTTTGATGAGCTGTTCGATCACCTTGAGCGGAATGGTGGCGATGTGGGCGCCCATCAAAGCCGCATCGCGCACATGCAGCGTGTGGCGGATGCTGGCGACAATGACCTCGGTTTTGAAGCCATAATTCTCATAAATCTGCAGGATTTGTTCGACCATCTCCATGCCATCCTGGCCGGTGTCGTCGAGGCGGCCGACAAAGGGACAGATGAAGGAGGCGCCCGCCTTGGCGGCGAGCAGGGCCTGCATGGGGCTGAAGATCAGCGTGACCACCGTACGGATGCCCTCGCCCTCCAATATCTTGACAGCCATCAATCCCTCCTTGCTGGCCGGGATTTTGATGCAGATATTCTTGCCGATTTTGGCCAGTTCGCGCGCCTCGCGGACGATGCCATCCCTCTCCATGCTGACTACCTCGGCGCATACCGGTCCCTCCACGGCCGCGCAGATGGCGCGATAGATATCCTCGGCCTTGCCGGCTTCCCGGGCCAACAGGGTCGGATTGGTGGTGACGCCGTCGGCCACGCCCAGGGCCACGGCCTTATTAATCTCTTCCACATTGGCGGTATCGATGAAAAACTTCATGGGTTCTCCTTTTGGTGATGGTAATCAATTAAAACATCTGCCGAAAACCTCTCCCGAGGCCGACGGCTTGTCCTGCGATCGCGCCGGGGTTCCTGTCCCTGGGGCGGTTGGCGGCCTCCACCTGACGTTGGTCTGGCCCACTTGAAACGAATTCCTGGAGTTGAACCCCCTTAAAATCCGATCGTGCCGGGGTTCTTGCCCCGGCGCGCCTATCCGGGGGTTCCACCCCCTGACGATCAGGCATATTCCACCTGCACCAGAAACAATCCTTGCGCCGGTGCCGTGCGGCCGGCGGCGCAACGATCCCTGGCCGCCAATATATCCCCGATGGCGTGCACCGGCAGGGCGCCGCGGCCGATTTCGATGCAGGTGCCCACCAGGATGCGCACCATGTTGTGAACAAAGCGGTTGGCACTGATCTCAAATATCAAATCAAGGTCTTTCTGCCGCCAGGCAGCCTGAAACACGGTGCAGCGGAAATGATCCAGTCCGGAGCCCGCCTGACAGAAGGATTCAAAATCGATTTCGCCGCGCAAATTCGCAACTGCTTGCTGCATCGCCGCCCCATCCAGTTGCAGCGGCAGATGCCAGCTGTAATGCCTCCCCACCGCCCGCGGCCTGGTGGAAATCACGTAGCGATAGGAGCGGCCGACGGCGCTGTAGCGGGCGCTGAAAGCCGCATCGACCTCATCGGCCTCGAGGACGCGCACATCGGGTGGCAGCAGCGCGTTGCCGCCTCTGATGAAGACGTCGGGCGCCAGCGTGCTCGATGTATGAAAATTGATGACCTGCCCCAGCGCGTGCACCCCGGCATCGGTGCGGCCCGCGGCTGTGGTGCGGATCGATGATTGTGTCAGCTGCTGCAGGGCGTTCTCCACCTCGCCCTGGACGCTGCGTTGATCCGGCTGAAACTGCCAGCCGCAAAAGCCGGTGCCATCATATTCCAATGTCAATTTGATATTGCGCACGGCCGTCTAATATACCATACAAACAAAAATGAGAATCGCCGCACTGAAACAGACACCATAATCGGCAAGAGAGAAGTGCAGCCGCGTGTAGGTGGTGCGCCCGTCGCCGCCGTTGTAACAGCGCGCGTCCATGGCCTGCGCCAGTTCATCGGCGCGCCGGAACGCAGAGACGAACAGTGGCACCATGAGGGGCAGCAGGCTGCGGACGCGATTGAGCAGCGATCCGTCGAAGCGGGCGCCGCGCGACATCTGGGCATTGCGAATGCGCAACGCCTCTTCCATGAGCGTCGGTATGAAGCGCAGCGATAACGTCAGCATCAGACTGAGTTCGTGGGCGGGAACCCTGAAACGCTTCAGGGGCCTGAAGATGCGTTCCAGCGCATCCGCCAATTCCAGCGGCGCGGTGGTCAGCGTCAACAGCGCCGCGGCGGCGATGAGCAACGCCAGACGCGCGACGTAGATGCCGCCCCACACCGCCCCCTCCCAGGTGATTTCAGCGTTCACACCGGGGATGATCCACAAGATGCGGCCCGATGTCCAGAAGAGATGGATGATCCAGGTGACGGCGAAGAGCCACAGGAAGGGACGCAAATTTTTCACCACCAGTGCGAAGGGCAACCGGGCCAGATGGATGATCAGGAGCAGCATCAGCGTCAGCGCTGCCAGGACAAGCGGCGAATAGGAGAGCATCAGGCTCGTGATCAGACACAACGCGGCGAACAGTTTACACCGGGGATCAAGACGGTGCACCGCAGAATCCCCCGGGTAGTATTGGCCCAGGGTTATGTCGCTAAAGAAGGCCATGATTTAATTGCTATTTTATCATGTAAATATACAGAAAATCGCAGGAAAAGGCAATCAAAAACTGGCCTCATCGGGGGTCATTTTGATGCAAAACAGGAGCGGGAGGCACAAGATTTGGTAATACCTCACTCAAGAAAGGGGTGAAAGATGTCATAAAAGGCGGACAAGAATGTCCGCTCTCCCATTAGTGAGGTATTACACAATTTGTGTTTTTTCTCTTGACCTTTTTGTGAATTATTGCTATGTTGACTGGCTTGCCTTATATTTACTCTCTTTGTTTATATTGGTTTTATATCATTTTCCCAGACCTGCAGAGGCCTTCATGCGATCACAAGCCGGCGCGGCGTATGATAAAGCGCGGGAATCATCCATTGACAACGTTTTCGACTATATCGCCGAGCCCGCCGTGCGCTGGCAGATCGGCCGTGAAGAAAAGGTCGATTTGCTCATCCCCAAATTCACCAACCGCTGGATGAAAAAAGTTTTCGGTTCCCTGGTCAGAAATCCGGACATTCACATCCATCTCGATGATTTTGGCTCCTTCATCTGGCAGCAGTTGGATGGGCGGCGCACCCTCCCGGAGATTGGCCGCGCCTTGGAAGCGAAATTCGGCGCGTCCGTGCAGCCGGTTTACGAGCGCCTCGGTCTGTTCGTCAACATGCTGGCGCAGCGCAAATTCATCACGCTGCGCAAACCCTGAAGAGAAACGCACGCTCTCGGTGCAGGGACTCCCCTTCACGCGCCGATTCATTCCCGCGCAGAGCGTGGGAATGAGCAGTGTTGCGCGTGGGTGGAACGGCAAGCCGCTCCTGTGGCTCCGAGACGCGTAATAAACGCAACTTAAAAACGAACCAATCTCCCGGCC